>VBFF01000086.1 GCA_005889285.1 Chloroflexota bacterium | reverse complement strand
ATCCCATCGAGCCCGGCGGCCATGACCCCGGCGAGCGAGATGTACGGGTTGGCGCTCGAGTCTGACGACTTCAGCTCGACGTTGGTCGACTCGGCTTCGTGGCCCTTGAAGGGAGAGGCGACCCGCAGCGCGCCCTCCCGGTTGTCCGGACCCCAGGCGCGATAGGCCGAAGCCCACATCTGGGGCTGGAGCCGGCGGTAGGAGTTGACCGAGGCACAGGTGAGGGCAACGAGTGCCGGCAGGTGGTCGAGGATCCCGGCCATGAACTGGCGCGCCAGCGTCGACAGGTTGTACTCGCCGCCGGCGTCGTAGAAACGGTTGACGCGCTGGTCCTTCGTCCACCCCGAGAAGTGCAGGTGGCACGCCCCAGGGCTTGGGGGCGAAGGACGCATAGCGCCCGTGCTGCAAGGCGATCCCGCGAACGGTTTCCCGGTACATGATGTGATGGTCGGCCGCCTGCAGCGCCGGCGCGTGACGGATGGAGAGCTCCTGCTGTCCCCATCCGAGCTCGGCGTAGTACTGCTCGACCGTCATCCCTTGCGATTCGAGCGCCGCGACGATGTCATCGATCACCGGGGCGGCCATGTTCATGCCGGTCGATGTGAAGCAGCCACTGTCGTCGATGGGGGTGAACTGATCGCCGGTCTTGATCGCGAGCGACCATTCGGGTTCGAAGGCCGCGATCAGCGAAAGGTCGTGGCCATCGGCGGCGCGGGCGATCATGCGCTTGAGGAAAAAGCGGCCGTCGGCTGCGTATGGCTGGCCGTCGAGGGTTTGCATGTCGACCAGCACGGTGGCGGTGTGGGGGGCATAGGGCGCGATGGCGAATGTGTTCGGGTCGGGCACGAGCCGGATCTCGCCCACCGGCCCCATGCCCTCGACGCTCGCCAGATGATCCAGCATGGTGAAGGCCTGCATCGCGAGCGTCAGGCCAATTCCGGTTTCGAGTCGATCGTGGAGGTCTCGGACGCCGGCGCTCTTGCCGCGGATGATGCCGTCGTTATCGCAGTAGAGGAAGCGCACGAGGCGGAGGCCCGATGCCTCCGCCTGCGCCACGATGTCGCGACGTTTTGCGTCGACGTCGACGGCGTTCGTCGTTTGCGCGAGTGTGGTCGCCATCAATCGATTAGCTTGCCGTGCCCGCGCTCGCCATCGCGCGTCGAGCCGTGTTCACGCCAAGCAGGTAGACGACGACGGCCACGGCGAGCGAGGCAATTCCCACGCCGCCGACGATAAGAATCCAGGGGCCGTTGTCGATGATCTTTGAATTCCACGAGCCGGCCAGCTGGCCCGTGAAGACCCAGCCGCCTGTCAGCGTGACGAGCACCCCGACCGCGCTGGCGATCGCGCCGGCAATCGACGCCGCCCAGAAAACGCCGACCGGGACCAGTTGCTCGCGCTTGAACTCTTCCGGGTACTTCGACCGGATGATCAAGACGTCGACGAAGAGGAAGACCATCGACAGGCACCAGATGACGGTGACCGCCGCCTGGAGCGCGATGTAGATGCCGGTCGACAGGTTGCCGTTGCCGCCGAAGACGAAAAACGCAATCGCGGTGATGATCGTCGTGATCACCGCTTGCGTCAGCACGGCGATGTGCGGCACCTTGTTGCGATTGACGCGGCCCATGATGAGCGGCAGCCGCCGGTCGAGCCCGCTGACGAAGAGCAGCCGGGCAAAAGAGTAGTTGTAGACCGTGGTGTTGAAGATGAAGAACGCGATCATGATCAGCGTCACGACCACGGCGACGCCGGCGCCGAGCGAACTCTGTACCGCCTGCAGGATGGCGGTGGTCGAGTTGGCATCCTTCTGCGGGATGACGACCATGGCGCCGAACGTGAGAAGAAGATAGGCGGCCATGACGACGACCGAGCCCCAGACGAGGTACTTCGTGATCGCCTTGCGATCTTTGATCTCCACGCCCATGTTGAGCGGAACCTCGATGCCGAGCAGGGCGAGGATGACCAGGCCGTAGAAGGTGGCGTTGCCGCTATTCAGACCGAAGGCGTTGCGCGAGAAGTCATTCGCTGCCGGATGACCGCCGAGCAGCCAGGCGAGTCCGGCCAGGCCCACAGCGAGAATCGCAGCGCCGTAGATGACGAAGACGCCGTTGACCAGGTTCTGGGTGACCCGGAATCGCAGGATCGACAGCCCTGACGAGAACCAGATGACCGCCAGGATGATGACGCCCTGCTGCCACAGGTCGGCGAGCGGATTGGCGAGGTTGAAGGGCGGCAGCGTGAGCAGAAACTGGAGCAGGGTCACGACCAGGTCGGCGGTCGCAACCATGACCAGCGCGCCCGGCCACCAGGCGCAGAAGCCGGCGAAGAATCCCCAGAAGCTGCCGAGCGCCTTGTTGGTCCAGACGTAGATCGAGCCCTCGCCCGGGAACATGAGGCCGAGCTGCCCGGTGACGATGGCGCCGGGAATGAGAAACGTGAGAAAGCCGAGGATCCAATAGACGAAGGCCGAGGCACCGGCCTGCTGGACGACCGAGCCCTGCACCGCGAAGAGGACGATCGCGACGAAGATCGCGACCATGTCGAACGGGCCGAGCACCTTGGGCAGGATGCCGGGGGCGATCCGCTCCGAGAGCAGCTCACCCGATCTGGTAGGCGCGCCGACGGACGTGGTGGTTGTTGCCATATCCCCTCCTTAGGGCGGCGGTATTGGTTGTGAACAAATGTCTATCGTGATGGACACCCGGTGTCAAGGCACAACATCTAGGGGCGGATTTTCTATGCGGCCACAAGCCCACAAGATTTAGTCCGAATTTGTTGACAGGCACCTGTCGCGGTGGTAGCGTTCGGCCTGTCGGTGGCACAAAGTGGGGAAAAGTGGGGACAGTGAGACACCCGGTGGCGACGTCTGATGTTCCTCGGCACCTACCGTCACTCGGTCGACGCCAAGGGACGGGTGGCGATTCCCGCCCGCTTTCGGGAACAGCTCCCCAGCGGGACCGTCATCTCCAAGGGCGCCGAGGGCTGCCTGCAGGTCTATCCGCCCCAGGAGTGGGCGCAGGAGCAGGGCTTGCGGCTGGGGTCGACCACGCCGGCGGAGGAGCGGCGGCTCGCCCGCATGATGTTCGGCGCCGCCCGCGAGTGCGAATTCGACGCCCAGGGACGCATCGTCCT
>VBFF01000157.1 GCA_005889285.1 Chloroflexota bacterium | reverse complement strand
GCGCGCCGCATCCACGACGCGGTCGTAGTTGGTGGTGTGCAGGGCGTGGGCCACCGGCCGCTGGCGTTCGAGCATCTTCTCGCGGGCGAGATCGGCCGGGATGCCTTCCTCCCGCATCTGGGCTTCATGCCGCTCGATGACCGATGGCAGGCCGAGCCGGGCCTTTGACCCGATGGGGTGGTGGGCGATGACCCCTTCGGCGCCAAGCGAACGAGCCAGCAGGAGCTCGCCAAGGTCGACGTCGATGCCGACAAAGACCCGACGCACGTCACCGTCGAGGTAGACCTGCGAGTCCGGCGGAGTCTGATCAACGCCGGCGAGGCGATTGGCCATCGCCATGATCTCGCTGAGCCGCACTCCGGCATTATCTTCCCTGCCTCTCCGTCCCACGCTTGCGGGGGAGGGTCGGGGTGGGGGCGTTAAGGACAACTAGAATCCGTCCGTGCCGGCCAATGCGGGACCCGATCGACGCGGCGGTGGCGAGGGCGGCTTCGCCCCAACCTTCAAGGAAGCGGTAGGGCGCTGGCGGCGCCGCCACCGTCATCCCGCGCCCAACGAAACCTGGTTTGCTATCCATTACCGCGTGGGCTGGCTGGTTGAGCGACTTTCCTTCCTGGAGAGCATTCACCTGCTTCGCCAGGGTCTCGACGTCCGCTCCCTCGCGGCGGAACGCCCGGTGCGGCGAAAGAAGGGTGAGGCCATCGCCGGCGACACGCATCCCGACGATGACAACCCGCTCGATGTCGAAGACGAACCGGCCGATGCCCTGGCGTCGAAGGAGACAGGCACGCCGCCCGGCGATGTCCGATAATCCCGCCATGCGGCGCTTTCGGCCGCGTTGGCTCAGTGCGCTTCTCGGGGGCATCGTCCTGCCGTTCGATCCTGTGCTCGGGATGGTCATGCTGATGGTCGGCTTGTGGCCCAAGCGCAAGACTGCCCCAAGGGTGCTGAAGCCGTGAAGGTGTACCTCGGCCGGGCGGTCAGCGGCGAGCTGGGTCCGCGCAGCCTCGAGGCGATCCAGCTGGCGCACCGGGCGCTGCGCGAGTTCGGCGCGGGCGTCCTCGCCGAGCGCGTGGCAGATCCCGACTACCGGCCCGGCCTCGACCGCCCCGAGCTGATCGCCGAGATGATGCACCGCGAGCTGCTAGAGGCGGACGCCGGCTGCATGGAAATGACGGGCCGCAGCATCGGGGTTGGCTTCGAGGCCGGATGGTTGCTCGGGCGCGGCCGGCCGGTGTTGGCGCTCTACGACGCGGATGTTGCGCCCGCATCATCCGTGGTTCGCTTTCCGCCTTTCGATCACTGCGTCCCGTTCGGTTACCACGACCTGATGGACGTCGGCGCGGCCGTCACCGACTTCTGCCGCACGATCGCCGCGCACGCCGCTTATCGCGCCGAAGGCTAGCGGCCGGGAAGAACCGCTCCTTTCTAGACTGCTGGTATGGGCTTCCGTGCGTGCGTGTTGACCGTCAGTACCAAAGGGGCGCGTGGCGAACGCGCCGATGAAAGTGGAGAGAAGGTCAGTGAGGAGCTGGCGCGCGTTCCCTGCGAGATCGTCGGCCGCGCGGTGGTCAGCGACGAGGTCGAAGATATCCAGCGCCAGATTCGTGACTGGCGCCAGGCGACAGACCCCGACCTGATCGTGCTGACCGGAGGCACGGGGCTGGGTCCGCGCGACGTCACGCCGCAGGCGCTGGAACCCATGCTCGACTATCCGGTGCCCGGGATCGCGGAGGCCATGCGCGCCGCCGGGTTGCGCAAGACGCCGCACGCGATGCTGTCGCGCTCGCTCGCCGGGGTGATCGGACGCACGCTCGTCCTGGCGCTTCCCGGCAGTCCTCGCGGGGTCGCCGATAGCCTCGAGGCCGTGATGGAAGCTCTGCCGCATGGCCTGCGCACGCTTCGCGGCGAGGTTAGCGATGCCCCCGCCGCCCATCGTCCCCGCTGATGGGTCGCATCAAGGTTGGCATTTCCTCCTGGACGGAGCCAACCCTGATCAAGAGCGGGTGGTATCCGCCAGACGCGACAACGGCCGAGGATCGCCTGCGCTATTACGCCTCGAAGTTCCCCATCGTCGAGGTCGATAGCACCTTTTACGCGATCCCCAATGAGAAGACCGCGCAGCTCTGGGTCGAACGGACGCCGAAGGATTTTACCTTCAACACCAAAGCGCACGCGCTGCTCACGCAGCACCCGACGCCGCCGTCGAGACTGCCCAAAGACCTGCGCGAGAAGGTTGGCGATTCCAAGGGCAATCTCTATTTCAAAGACCTGGCCCCGAAAGACAAGGAGAGCGTCTGGGATCGTTTTCGAGAGGGGCTCCAGCCATTACAGGATGCCGGCAAGCTGGGGGCAGTCGTGTTTCAGTTCCCCAAGTGGTTTCTGCCGTCGCCGGCTTCGTATCGCTTCATGGAAGACCTGCGGGAGTGGCTCCCCGCCTTCGGGATCGCGATCGAGTTTCGCCAGAAATTGTGGATGACGGAGGAGCGGCGCGCGCGCGTCCTCGAATTCCTCGAGCAGCACGGCTTCACCTACATCGTGGTCGACGAGCCGCAGGGCTTTTCCTCGAGCGTGCCGCCGGTGGTCGCCGTGACGGCGCCACTGGGGATGGTCCGCTTTCACGGGCGCAACCGCGAGACCTGGGAGAAGAAAGGGATCAGCACGGCGGAAAAATTCCGTTACCTCTACCAGCCGAGCGAGCTACAGCCGTGGGTCCCCAACCTGCGCGACATGGCAAAGCGTGCCGGCGAGGTGCATGCCGTTTTCAACAACTGCTATTCGGATTACGCCGTCCGCAATGCGGAGGATCTGGCCCAGCTCCTGACCTGACCGGGCGAAAGGTTCCCGGTCCGCGCCGAGTTGCATGGGTAGCGCCGCGGCGCAGCTATGCAGGCCTACCAATCGCCTCCGTGCCCTTATTGCGGCGCCACCTGGAACCAGCCGGGCGCCCAGGCCTGCGCGAATTGCCGCAACCCATTGCCGCCGCCGCAGCCGACCTATGCGCCGCCCGGCTATCCGCAGGGACAACCGCCGGGCCCGCCCCAGGGCTACGGTGCGCCAGGCTACCCTCCTCAGGCCTATCCCCAACAGCCCCAATACCCCGGCGCTCCGCCGGGATATCCGGGCCAGCCCGGCTACCCGGCATACGGCCCACCGGGATATCCGCAGCAAGCTGGTGCCTATGGCCCCGACCCTGGTTATGCGCCCTACCCGGCGCAGGGACAACCGGCTGCGGCTGCCGGGACGACGCTCCAGTTGTTTGGCCGGACCCTCACCCTGCCGGTGACACTGCCACCTGCCCTCCTTCAATATCCGGAGCGGATCGCGCGGGGGGCGGCCCGTGTGGGCTTCGTGATCGTGGCTCTGCTGGTGCTGCTGGTCCTGTTCATTGGAGTCATCCCGGCGGTAGCGTCCGGCCAGACATCCAGCGCCACTCAGACTCTGAAGTCGGCCGCCTCCCACCAGGACAGGGTCGATGCCGCCTTCACCCAGGCCTTGACGCTGCGCGCCAGCCCGACCGATCCGGTCGCCGCCAAGGCGCATTTCGACAAGCTGGCCACGTCGTTCAACGATGGGCTCACCCTGGTCCAATCCGACGAAGCCGCCCTGACGTCGATCGACCAGCGGCTGACCGTCCTCCAGTGGGTCACACCCTCAAAGAGCGCGAGCATCGCGGATACGCGGCACCGAGTCGCTGCCGCGCTCAACGGCCTCAAGCAGGCGGACCAGGCGCTGACGGCGGCCGCCAATGAGATCAAAGTCATCCAGCCGTACAACGATGCGCTCGCCGACTACACAAAGATTGGTGTCGCGCTCGCCAAGCACGACCTCGTGGCGGCCGGCGCCCCATATCCCGACGCGCAGCAGAAAATCGAGCTGGCCCTCTCCTACTCCCACGCGGCCGGCTTGCCACCCCAAATCGCCAAGCAGGTCAGCAGCTTTAGCGAGGTCATGACGAACACCGAGAGCCTCGTCCAGGCTATCCAGGCCAAGGATGCGGCGGGGATCAAGCAATACACCGATGCGAGGAACGCGGCGTTGACGGCGATGGCAACTCCGGCGGAGACCGTCCCGGCCGACTACGAGTTCAAGACCTTCGGTCCGCTGCAGAAGGCCTACGACGCGGCGATGAAGGCGATCAAGAGCGGCCGCTAGCCGGGCGACGCAGGTCCCCGCTTTTCCCCCCGCGCTTCTCGGCAAGCTCGACCCCTTCGATCGTCATCCAGCGGTCGACGCTCTTGGCCATATCGACCACCGTCAAGGCGGCCACGGCGACCGCCGTCAGCGCCTCCATCTCGGCGCCGGTTTTGCCATCGCAGCGCACGCGCGCCTCGATCCGGATGCCCGGCAGGCGTCGGTCGGGCACGCAGACCACGTCGACCAGCGTCAGGATCAGCGGATGACACATCGGGATCAGCTCACTGGTCCGCTTGGCGGCCTGGATACCGGCGATCCTGGCCGTGGCCACCACCTCGCCCTTGGGTAGGTTGCCGAGCAGGACCGCCTCGAATGCCGCCGCGCTCATCCGCACGGCTCCGCGGGCACGCGCTTCGCGACGGCTGACCGCCTTGTCAGAAACGTCTACCATCCTGGCTTCGCCGCCAGCTCCAAGGTGGGTCAGCCTTTTGGATTTCATCGGAGCGCATCCAGGTCATCGCGCCTGACGTCCTTCTGCTGGTGGCGCGGCGCGGTGCCGCGGGCGATGACGTGATCGCCATAGCGGCCGCGCAGTTCGTCGAGCTGCTCATCGAGCATCGCCAGGCGTGATGACCGCGTCTCCAGCAAGCTGAGCTGCGTCGCGCAAGGCTCGAGATTGCTAACGCCCGCGCCGATCAATCGCACGGCGCGGGACGGGTCGAGTTGTGTCTCCAGTAAGTGGCGCAGGGCCGACCCCAGCTGGTCGTCGCGATCGGTTGGGTAGGGAAGCGTCGCCTGGCGCGAAAGCGTGTCGAAGGGCTGGTAGCGGATCTTCAGGACCACCGTGCGCGCCGATAGGCCGTGTGCGCGGAGGCTGTGGGCGACATCCTGCAACAAGCCGAGCGCCGTTGCTCGGACTTTGCCCGCCTCGCGCACATCCCGGTCAAAGGTGACCTCCCGAGAGATGCTTTTTGGATCACCCGGCGGCAGGACGGGGCTGGGATCGACGCCCCGCGCATGGGCCCCGAGGAGGCGCCCGTACTGGCCGAAGAGCTCACCCAGCAGTGGGTCTGGAAGAGCGGCCAGGTCACCGATGGAGCGAACCCCGACGCGTTCCAGCCGGACCGCCGTGGCCGGCCCGCAGCCGGGAAGCCTCCCCAGTGGCAGTGGGGCGAGGAAAGTCGCCTCCGTGCCGGGTGGGACCACTACGAGGCCTCGTGGCTTGCGTAGCTCGGAGGCGACCTTGGCGACAAGCTTGCAGCTGGCGACTCCGATGCTGAGATCAAGACCGCAGCGCGACTTGACCTCGTCTCGGAGGCGGACCGCCACGGTGTCCGCGGGGCCCATCAGCGCGTCCTCCCCGGTGAGGTCCAGGTAGGCCTCATCCAGCGCGATCGGCTCGATGACCGGCGAGTAGCGATCGAGGATGGCGAAGACCGACTTCGACGCCTCGCGGTAGGCGGGGAAGTCGCAGGGGATAAAGACCGCGGTTGGACAGAGGCGCCGCGCCCGGCTGAGCGGCATGGCCGAGCGGACGCCGAAGGGTCGGGCCTCGTATGAGGCGGCGGCCACGACCCCCCGCTCGCCGTCCACGCCGGCCCCACCCACGATCACCGGCCTGCCCCGCAGTTCGGGGCGGCGCAGCTGCTCGACAGAGGCGTAAAACGCATCGAGATCGACATGCATCACGACCCGTTGCACGGGCCTATCTTAGGTGCGCTGTAACAAGCGCGTGACAAGCGCGTATATGGCGTGTCGCGGCGGAATTGCGTTGCTATGATCCCGGGGCTGGCTAGGCCCGCCGGCGTCCCTGATTCCCGTCCCCCTCTTCGGTTCCAACGACAACCCCTCCTTCCGGCGGGCCGCGCTTTTCTCTTAGCAAGGAAGCGCGCCGCATGTCGTTGCCTCGTCGATGGGTCGACTCATCAGCCTGGGGGTCGCGGTCGCGTCCATCCTCCTCATCTGGAAGGGTGGCGTTCTCAATGGGGTTCTGCCTCAACAGGGCCCGCCGCCACTGGATCCGGGACCGGTCATCAGCAAGAGCGGTGACGCGATGCAGGCCCTCAAGAGCGTCCACCTCTCCTTGAACGGCATCCTCGTCCTCAACGGCGTGGCCGGCGTCAAAGTGACCGGCTCGGGCGACCTCATCTACCCCCACAAAGAGAACCTCAGCTTGCAGCTCGAAATCCCGGCCGCCAACGGGCAGACCGCGATCCTTGCCATGAATGAGCGCATCGAGGGCGGCCACGACTATGTGCAGTACCCCGCTCAGGGCCCCGCCTGGAAGGACGTCACCGGCAATTCAAAGGGCCAGGTCGCGCCGGGGATGGATCCGATCGCAAACCTCGAGTTCGCGCATGCCTTCCGCGCCTCGGACGATCTCGGCGACATCACCATGGACCAGATCGCCGTGCATCATTTCTCCCTCACCGTCGACCCGGGCAAGTACGTCGGTCAGCTCAAGGCCGACGGCCAGAGCGGCGTGACGCCGCAAGACGAGGCCGTTCTGACCAATGCCGGCATCCAGGTCGAGGTCTGGATCGCGGCCAGTGACTCCTTGATGCACCAGATGAAGATCGATATGAGCACGACGCAGTTCACCTGGACCCTCACCTATCACTTCTCGAACTTCGTGACCGGCGGCGGCTCCAGCTCGACCTAGAGACCGCCCGGCTTAGACCCCGACCTTCTCGCGCTCCCTCTCCCGCTCTTTCTCGGGCGGCTTCGGCGGATGCGTGCCATATTCGCGCAGGTCGTCCTCGGTCAGGTGTCCCGCGGCGATCAGCAGCTCGACGTAGGTGACGCCGAGATGCGGCGCCGCCCGCCGGAGCACCCACGGTGGCGGATTCTCCTTGTTCTTGTTGACCGCCTGGTAGAAGTAGATCTGGTTCAGGTCACAGCGGACGGCGAGCCGGTGCAGCGAAATGTTCTGCTCCCGACACTTGCGCCTCAGATAATCGCGGAAGTCCACCGCCCCACCTACCTCCAGAAACCCCATCCGCGAAGAGCTACTCGCGCGACGTGACCTCATTATAGGTATCGGCCCCGCGCGCCCCGGGGCCGAGACGGTTAACGATTGCGGGAAGCTCACCGAGCCGCTGGATGACGAAATCCGCCACGCCCGGGTCTTCCTCCTGGCGCCACTCCCGGGTCAGCACCGCCCGCATCCCCTGCGCTTGCGGCCCCTGCACGTCCTCTCGCACGCGGTCGCCAACAAAGAGCGTCCGGGATGGATCGGCTCCCAGCTTGCGGAGGGCGTCGGCGTAGATGGCAGGGTGGGGTTTACGGACGCCGACCTCGGAGGAGAAGGTTACCGCGTCGAAAAAGTCGGCCAGGCCAAGCGCCGCCAGTTGTTGCTTCATCAGGCGCGGCCGGTAGGCGGCGTTGGAGACGACGCCGAGGCGCAACCCATGGCCGCGCAAGGCTTTCAGGGTCCCGATGACGTCGGGCCCCACGTGGACACTGTTCAGCCAGCCCTCCTGTTCGAGTTCCATGACTTGCTCGATCACGCCCGGATCGAGCTCCAGACCGAGTCCGCGCAGTGCGGTGTCGTAGATCGTCGCGATCTCGACCTCCTCAGGCCGGCCGGCGGCATAGTCGCGCTGGATCTCGTCGTCGACCGCGCGGGAGACCTTCTCGATCAACACCTGGGCGGCGGGAACCTGCCGCTTCAGTGTGTCGCCCAGCAGCCGGTTCACCTTCTCGTAGGCGTCGACCAGCGTGGCGTGGGGCCGTTCATCGAAATAGATGAGCGTGTGCCCATAGTCGAAGAGGACCGCCTCGAGAGGGGCGCTCACAGCAGCGAGCGGAGAGCGTCGAGATTTTCCCGACCCTCGAGCATCTCCTCGCCTGGGGTCTCGAGAACGAAGGCGCAGTGGGCCAGCGGCTCGTAGTTGAGTAACGCCCGGAAGCCGTCGAGCCCGATGTTGCCCTTGCCGATGTTGACGTGCCGGTCGGCCTTGCCGCCCAGGGTGACGGTTGTGTCATTGCAGTGGCAGGCGCGGATGCGTTGGGCCGGGATGATGCTGGTGAGCTGATCCAGCGTGGTGCGCATCCCATCCGTGCCGGCGTCGTCGTAGCCAGAGGCATAGACGTGGGCGGTATCGAGGGTGACACCCAGCCGCTCCGCATGCTGCGGTAACCGGCCGAGGATCTGGGCCAGGTCGTCGAACTTGGCGCCGACGTAGGCGCCGCCGCCCGCCGACGTTTCCAGCAGAACCATGGCCGAGCCGCCGGCCTTACTGAGAACCTCGTCGAGAGAAGCCACCACGCGATCGATCCCGGCCTGGGCGCCGTCGCCCATATGGCTTCCCACGTGGGTGACCACGTACTGACAGCCGTATGCCTCAGCGCGCTCGAGTTCCGCACGGAGCGCTTCCCGTGATTTCTTCTGGAAGTTGGCGTTTGGGCTGGCCAGATTGATCAGGTACATCGCGTGCGACATGGCGGGCTGGACGTCGAGTTCCTGGAGCGATCGCTTGAAGGCCGCGGTCGCCTGGGCATCGACCGGTGCCGACCGCCAGGCGCTCGGGTTGCCGGTGAAAATCTGCACAGTCCCGAGCTGCAGCGCCCGGATGGTCTCGACGGCTTTGTCGAGACCGCGTCCGGTGCGCATGTGCATGCCGATCCGTCGCTGCTTGGCCATCGCTCCCATTGTCTGAAATTTCCCTCCCCCGCTCGCGGGGGAGGGCAGGGTGGGGGCCGTTAGACTCAAACCCGTGTACAAGCTCACGAGCTTCGCGGTGGGCCCCTACGACAACAACGTCTATCTGCTCAGCGACCCGAAGAGCAAAGAGG
>VBFF01000156.1 GCA_005889285.1 Chloroflexota bacterium | reverse complement strand
CTGGTCGACCTGCTCAAGAGCATCGAGGGGAGTGCCTGCCGGAAGGACACCCTGGTCGTCACCACTTACGACGAGTTCGGCGGTCAGTGGGACCACGTGGCGCCGCCCGGACAAGGGGGAACGGCTGGTCCCCACGATCAATGGGGCCCCGGAACACGGCTCCCAACCCTGATCATTGCCCCGCGTCTTCGCGGCGACTTCGTGGTCGATCACACCCAGTACGACACGACCTCCGTGCTGTCCACGATCGAACATCGCTTCGGTCTCGCCCCGCTGGGGACGCGCGATGCGGCGGTGAACGATCTCTCGAGCGTGTTCGGCGCGCGAGCCGGCGGCGATTAGCGACCTTCGGATCTCGGAGTGAGGGGCCGGGCCGTCCGGCCCCTTACACGCTTTTAGGCAGTTGCGACAGTGGGCCGCGCAACGGCGACCATGTTGTGGACGACCTGTACCCCGGGCACTTGACTCGCCACGGATTCGATCCTCCGGACGGCGGCCCGGTCCGGCGCCACGCCGGTAATATCGACGGTGCCGTGGTGAGCGCTCACCTGCACCTCGGCGGCCCTCGAGGCCGGATCGGAGCGAATCGCGCCGGTTACCGCGCGTGCCATGTCGTCGTCCGTGATGAGCTTGCGGTCGACTTGCATGACGCCCGGCACCGATCGGATGACCCGCGCCACCTGCTCCGCCTCGGATTGGTCCGCCACGTATCCCCGCAGCGTCACCACCTGATCCTGGACATCGATCGTGACGGAGCGCTGAAGAGCCCGCAGCGCCGGGTCAGACATCAGCTGGTCCGTAAACGCCTGCTTGATGTCCCAATCGGTCGCAAAGGTAGGCAGTCTCGCCCATTCGCCTTTCGGAAGATCTGTGATGATGCCGTTCGGGCCGGCCTCGCGCACTCGCTCGATCGGAAGCAGCCGAAGGTCGGGCTTTCCGCCACCGGCGACCACCAGCCCCGTTACGGTGCCCGAGGCTCGGTCAAAGCACACCAGGCGGAGGCGGCCGAGGCGCTTACGGTCGGCGCTCCTCACCACCATGTCCCGACGCAGGCTTGCGCCATCCGTGCTGGATGCGTCGGGTGACTCACTCCACCCCTCGGCCAGGCGTACCACGCGGCCGTCGGCCGACAGGATGGCGTTGGATGGAACCTGCCGCTCTTCCAAACCCAGTCCCGTCGACAGTTCGAGGTCCTGGAGCCGCCGGTTCTCGGGACCAAGCTGCACGGCTCGTACCGTCCCACGGACGTTGCCCAGTACCTCCGCCTCGCCTCCGAGCAGGATCTCGTCCCGCCGACCGGTCGCGCCCGCTACGGGAGCGCCCGCCGGCGCAAAGTGGACGGCGACGCCACCCGGCCGCAGCGCCATCGCCATCCCGGCGGCAACCATCGCGACCACCCAGCCGCTCATGATCACGATGGCGGCGAAGGTGAGGTCCATGACTCAGGGAATTATGCCCGAGGTGGGTCGGTTATAGTCGGCTCAGGCAAGGCCAATGGACGCCACGCGGGCGTCCCTACGAGACGACCAAGGAGGGAAATCGATGTCGGAAGGCATGTCCTTTGGGGTCACCCGTCGCGAGGCACTGAAGCTGGGAGCCGGCACGCTTGCTGGCGCTGCCGCATCCGTCGCGGCACTGCAGGGCGCTCCGCTCGCCGCCCTGGCCGCGACGCCGTCCGATCTGAACGAAGCAACCGTCGCGCAGCTTCAGGCACTGATGGCGCAAAACCAGCTGCGATCGGTCGACTTGATCGATTTCTACTTGAGCCGTATTGCCTCGCTGGATCAGAGCGGACCGACCGTCAATTCCGTCATCGAGCTCAACCCCGACGCGCGCACGATCGCCGGGAAACTCGACGACGAGCGTCGAACCCGCGGACCCCGCGGCCCGCTGCATGGCATTCCCGTCCTCCTCAAGGACAACATCGACACCCACGACAAGATGCAGACGGCCGCCGGATCGCTCGGCCTGGTGGGGGCGCCGGCGTCGCGTGACTCCACCGTCGCCGCGCGGTTGCGGGCGGCGGGTGCCGTAATCCTGGGAAAGACGACTCTCAGCGAGTGGGCGAACTTCCGTTCGACCTCCGCGACCAGTGGCTGGTCCGGTCGGGGAGGCCAGTGCAACAACCCCTACGGGATCAACCGGAATCCATGCGGGTCGAGCTCGGGGTCAGGCGCCGCCGCCTCGGCAAACTTCACCGCCGTTTCGATCGGCACCGAGACCGACGGCAGCATCGTCTGCCCCGCCAACAACAATGGCGTGGTCGGCATCAAGCCGACCGTCGGCCTCGTGAGCCGTGCCGGCGTCGTACCCATCTCCCATACCCAGGACACACCCGGGCCGCATACGCGGACCGTTGCGGACGCGGCTGCCGTCCTCGGCGCCCTCGTCGGCGTCGATCCCCGCGATACGGCGACCCAGGCGAGCGCCGGCAAGTTCTTCAGCGACTACACGCAGTTCCTGAATGCTGATGGGCTGCGCGGCGCGCGCATCGGCTTTACCCGCCAGTTCGAGGGTTCGAGTCTCCAGACGGACACGGTCTTCGAGCAGGCCGTCCAGGCGATGACCAATGCGGGTGCGACGATGGTCGAGGTCCAACTGCCGCATCTCGATGAAGTCAATTCCGGGGTCGCGGAGTTTACCGTGCTCCTCTTCGACTTCAAAGTCGACTTGAAGAAGTACCTTCACGATCGCACCGGCGTGCCGCTGGCCCACGGCGACCTCGCGGCGGCGATCGCCTTCAACACCGCGCACGCGGCGCAGGAGATGCCCTTCTTTGGCCAGGAAATCTTCGAAATGGCGCAGGCGGTGGATACGAGCGATCCAGCGACCATCGCGGCCTATAACGATGCGGTCGCCCGTGACCGGTTCATCGGCGGCACCGACGGCATTGACAAGGCGCTGAGAGACAACAACGTCCTCGCCGTCGTGGCACCCACGGAGCCGCCGGCCTGGTCCACCGACTTGATCTACGGCGACCGGTTCATCTTCGGCACCTCGTCGCACGCCGCCATCTCGGGCTACCCGATCATCAACGTCCCGATGGGGCTGATCTTCGGTCTCCCCGTGGGGATGTCGTTCATGGCGGGCGCGTTCAGCGAACCCACGCTGATCCGGTTGGCCTCGGGCTTCGAGCACGCCACCCAGGCACGGCGTCAGCCGACGTTCCTGCCGAGCCTGCCGGTTAGTAGCCGGAGCGGCGCGTCCGGTGGGGCTGCCACTGGCTCAGCCGCTGGAGCGAACGCACAGCGCGCCTTGACGCGGCCAGGGACGAAGCCCAAGCACCTCTAAGCCAGGATCGCCGTCAGGAAGTGGATGATGAGCCACGCGCTCGTCATCGCCGTCGCCAGGTCGGCTTGCGCGGCGCTGGTTTCGACGATGTCGAAACCGACGATCTGGCCCTTGGTCGCGATGGTGGCGAGCAACTCGCGCAGCTGTCGATACGCGATACCGCCGGGCTCGGGGAGGGTCGTGCCGGGAACCAGGCCGCTATCCAGCACGTCGATGTCGATCGACACGTAGAGCTTCTCCGCCGGCTGCACCAGCCGGTCGACCACCGCCCGAGGTCCTTCCTCGAGGATCGCCCGCGTCGATGCGAACCCGACCCCCAGCCGTTTCATGTCCTCGTACTGATCGCGATCGACCGATCGCAGGCCGAGCGCGGTAAACCGCTTCGTGGTGGGCAGCTCGAACAAGCGGCGGAGCTGACTTCCGTGCTGGAGCTTGGAGCCGTAGATCGAGTCGGCGAAGTCGGGATGCGCGTCGATGTGCACGACGTCGACCATGCGGTGCGCCTCGGCCACGCCGCGGCCCACCGGGAAGCTGATCGAGTGGTCGCCGCCGACCGCCACCACCATCGCGCCCCTCTCCGCGATCTTGCGCGCGGCCGCCGTGGTGCGCGCCTGGCTGAGAGGCATATCGCCGCCGGCGATGAGAACATCCCCGCAATCCGCGAGCCGAACACCTTCCAGGTAGTGGCGCTCGGTTTCGATGTCGAACCAGCCGGCGCTGGTTCCATCGGGGCGGCTTTCACGGAGCCGGGTGCGGGTTTCGCGAACCAGACGCGGCCCGGCGAAGGCCCCCGACCGGATGAAGGGAATGATCACCCCCTGGTCGGTCGGCACGCCCAGGAACGCAACCCGGGCGTCGAGCCGGTCGAGGTCATCGACCGCCGGGGTGCCGAAGAAGGTCCGCGTCGCAGATCGCGTCAGTGGGCCGACTGGCTGTTCCGCATCCCCCGGCATCCCCACTCTCCTCGCATGCCCGCTTCTATCGAAAACCGGTCTTGCCAGTGCGTCTGCATCATGGTATAACCGTCCACGATGCGGACGCAACCCTGAAGGGTGGGTTGCGGTCACCGCGCGATGGCTCGATGAGGGAGGAGAAGCTCATGAAGCGACCGCTGATGGTCATGCCGTCGGTTCTGCTCGGGTTGGCGCTCGTGATCGCGGGTTGCGGAGGCACCAGCACCGCATCGGGAACGAATCCGTCGTCGAAGGTATCGGTGACGCCCCCAACGAGCCTGATCAAGGCGGGCACGCTGACGGACTGCGTCGACATCGAGTACTCGCCCATGGAGTTCTTCTCCTCAGCGAGCGTGACCGACCCGAACCAGGCGGTGGGTTTCGACGTGGAAGGCGCGCGTGCCGTCGCTAAGGCTTTTGGGCTCCAGCTCCAGATCAAGAACACCGGCTTCGACGCCCTGATCCCGGACCTGACGGCGGGCCGCTGCGACATCGTGTGGACCGCGCTCTTCGTTTCGGCGAAGCGGCTCGCGGTCGCCGATGCCGTGCCCTACATGGCGACCGGCCACGTGGTCATGGTCCCCAAGGGCAACCCGAAGAACATCAAGACCCTCGACGACCTCTGCGGCAAAAAGGTGTCGATCCAGACGGGCGGGGTCGTGGAGCAGCGGATCAATGCCCAGAACAAGGCCTGCACCGATGCCGGAAAACCGGCCATCCAGATCGCCGGCTATCCCAAGGTCGCCGATGAGTTCCAGCAGATCGTCGTCGGTCGTGTTGATGCGGTCTGGGAGACGGACACCGCCGTCTCGGACTGGATGATCAAGTACCCCGACAAATACCAGGTCGGGTACGCTTCGCCGAAGACAGACTCCTACGGGATCTACTTCCAGAAAAACAAATCGGATATGCAGACGGCGCTCTCGGCGGCCCTGAAGGGGCTCAAGGGCGACGGAACGCTGAGCACGCTCGCCAAGAAATACCAGATGGACCCGGTGGTGCTGGACGTCATCAAGTAGGCGTTGACGGCCAGGGCTGGCCATTCCCGTGAGGGCTTAGCGTGGACTTCAAGCCGTCGGTCTTCTTCGAGGCGCTGACGTCGCCGGCA
The DNA here is from genome assembly GCA_005889285.1 of Chloroflexota bacterium. Classification (GTDB taxonomy): domain Bacteria; phylum Chloroflexota; class Dormibacteria; order CF-121; family CF-121; genus CF-13. Next base: position 3,187 of record VBFF01000156.1, on the reverse strand, counting down.
TTCATCGACGGCGTCAGAGTCACGATCATGCTCACGGTGGTCGCGATGGCCTTCGGCCTGGCTCTGGGTTTGCTCGTCGCCCTGCTTCGCGCCAGCCCATGGGCGCCTCTTCGCGCCGTCGCCTGGGGGTACATCTGGGTCTTCCGCGCCATTCCCGCCCTGGTCTGGCTTCTCTTCGTATGGGATGCGCTGCCACAGCTCGTCCCCGCGTTCAAGGGCGACTGGTTCTCGGCCTTCGCGGCCGCCACCATCGCGCTGGCGATGAATGAGGCCGCCTATGCCGCCGAGGTCTTCCGTGGAGGCCTGCTCTCGATCGACGAGGGCCAGCGCCTCGCCGCCCGCGCGCTCGGCATGCCGCCCTCCAAAGTGTTCACCAAGGTGGTCGCGCCGCAGCTGATCCGGGTCACGATTCCGCCGCTCTCCAACGACTTCATCACCATGCTCAAACTCACCAGCCTGGCCAGCGTCATCTCCCTGCAGGAGCTGCTGGCGCGGACTCAGACGCTGGTGGCGTCGACCTTTCGCTTCGTCGAGTATTTCTCCGCCGCCGCCATCTACTACCTGGTGCTGGTCAGCATTTTCATGGTGATCCAGGCCCAGCTTGAGCGGCGCTTTGTCTGGATCTCGCAGCAGACGGCCAGCACATCGGCCCTCAGCCGCGTGCGGCAGCTGGCGGCGCTGCGATGAGCGAGCCGCCGCTCGGACATCTGCTCGATGCCGGACTGCTGGGCGAGCCGGTGGCCGCCGCGCGGGAGGGGACGGCGGAGTACGTTCTCGAAGCCATCGACCTGCACAAGCGCTACGGCCACAACGACGTGCTCCGCGGCGTCACTTTCGGGGTCCATCGAGGTGACGTCAAGGCCGTGCTCGGCCCGTCGGGGTCGGGTAAGAGCACGATGCTTCGCTGCCTCGCGCTCCTCGAACCGATCGACGCCGGGGAAGTCCGGCTGGAGGGCCGCCGCATTGGCGTGCGCGAGTCAGGTGGCCGTCTCGTGCCGCTGCCCGAGCGGGCGCTGGCGAGGGAGCGGTCGGAGATCGGCATGGTCTTCCAGCGCTTCAACCTCTTTCCGCACTTGACCGCGTTGGGGAACGTCATGATCGGCCTCACCGAGGTGCGCGGGCGCTCCAAGGCCGAGGCGCGCGAGATCGCGCAAACGATGATCGCTCGTGTCGGTCTCGCCGAGCGGGCGTCGTTCTATCTCGGCGAGCTATCCGGTGGCCAGCAGCAGCGCGTCGCCATCGCGCGGGCGCTGGTCATGAATCCCAAGGTGATGCTCTTCGACGAGCCAACCTCGGCGCTCGACCCGGAGCTCGTCGGCGAAGTGCTGGCCGTCATGGAAGAGCTGGCGCGTGAGGGGATGACGATGGTGGTCGTGACGCACGAGGTCGGGTTCGCCAAGCGCGTGGCCGACCGCGTCATCATGATGGACGGTGGCGCCATCATCGAAGACGCCCCACCCGCCGAGTTCTTCGGCAATCCGCAGCATGAACGGACCCGGAAATTCCTGGAGGCGGTGCATTGAAGGCGGCCCGGACAGAGCCTCACGTTGGGAACGGCACGGCCGCGCCCTATGTCCGCGTCATCGGCAAGGCGGTCGCCGCGCTCGATGCCTTTCTCGACGGCAATACCGAGCTGACCTCGACGGAACTGGCCCGGCGGCTCGGGATGAGCCGTTCGACCGTGCACCGCCTGCTCGCGACGATGGAGCGTCACCGGCTCGTCGACCGCACGGAAACCGGCGCCTATGGGCTCGGCATCCATCTCTTTCGGCTAGGGAGCGCGGTTCCGGTCCGCGCGGTGCTCGGCCGGCTGGCCGAGCCGGCCCTGTCGGCCCTTGCCGAGCGATTCGCGGTCTCGACCTATCTATCGGTTCGCGATGGCGAGCGGGCGCTGTGCATCGCTCGCATCGATCGAGGCCCGGTGAAGACGACGACCTACCAGGTCGGTGAAACGCTCTCGCTGCACCTCGGTGCCGGTCCCAACATTCTTCTCTCTGAGCTACCCGTGGCCACGCTCGACCGGATCCTCGAGCGGCCACTGCTGGCGATGACGCCGCGAACGACCGTTGATCCAAACGGCATCCGGTCCCGCCTCGCCATGATTCGCGAAACCGGCCTGGCGTATGCACCCGACGACGTCGAAGTGGGCCTGGCAGCGATGGGCGTGCCGGTGCGCGATCGGAGCGGTGAGCTGGCTGCGGCGGTCAGTGTGGTTGCCCTGACGCCATGGTTCAGCGGCGAGCATTACGCCGCCGTCGCGACGGGGTTGCGCGAAACGGCGGCCGCGGTCGAGGCCGAGCTCGGCCCGAAAGCGGTGTCGGCCTGACGCGCGCAGCGGGCGGCGGCCCAAAACCGATCGTGTTCAGCGGCGGCCCGATCCTGACCATGGCGGATCCGCTCCGTGTGGACGCGCTCGCGGTCGAGGGCGATCGGATCGTTTGGGCCGGCACGCTCGAGGAGTGCCGCGCCTCCGCTGGGAGTGACCGCGAGGAGCACGACCTGGCGGGCCGGACGCTCATGCCCGGCTTCGTCGACGCCCACTGTCACCCACTCATGCTCGGCCAGACGCAGTCCTGGGTAGACATCGGTCCACGCATCGCGCCGTCGATCGATGCGCTCATTGCGGTGCTCGCCGAGCACGCGCGCCGCCTGACCCCGGGAGTGCCGCTGCGCGCCTTCGGCTATGACTATCGGCGCTTGGCGGAGCGCCGCCAGCCACTCGCCCGTGACCTCGACCGTGCCGCTACCGATCGCGAGATCTATGTCATGAACGTCAGCGGCCATGGAGGCTGCGTGAATAGTTTCGGCCTGAAGGCCCACGGCGTCACCGCGCAAACACCGACCCCGGCGGGCGGTGAGATCGGTCGCAATCCGGACGGCACGCCCAATGGCCTGCTCTGGGACGCCGCCTGCGACCTGCTCACCGGCCCTGACGGGGTCAAGATTGGTAACCACGGTCCCAACATTCATCTGCCGGAGCCTGCGGAGGTTGCCGGCCGTCAGCTCGATCGCGCCCTGCATCAGTTTCTACGAGCCGGCATCACCACGGTCGTCGATGCGCAGGTCAGCCGGCGGGAGGCGGAAGCCTACATCGCCGCGCGCGACTCCGGCCGCCTCAACATCCGAGTGAACATGATGGTGATCTCGGCCTTTCTCGACGAAGCGCTGCAGCTCGGCCTGGTGGGTC
>VBFF01000054.1 GCA_005889285.1 Chloroflexota bacterium | reverse complement strand
ATGGCTTCCTCAAGGGCTACGGCATCAGCGACGGCGACCCGCAGATCGTCTGCGTCGCCAACGGTGGTGGAAACCAGACGGAGAGCCAGACGGCGATGGAGAACTGCCTGACCAAGGATTCGGGCATCAACGTGGTCTACACCATCAACGAGCCGTCGGCCTTCGGCGTCTACAAGGCGCTCCAGAACCGCGGCAAGCAGAACGGCGTCCTGATCGTCTCGGTCGACGGCGGGTGCACCGGCGTCGCCGGGGTAAAGGACGGCCGGATCGCCGCCACCTCGCAGCAGTACCCACTGAAGATGGCCAGCCTCGGCGTTGACGCCGGGGTCGACTTCGCCAAGAATGGCAAGCGTGTATCGGGCTATACCGACACGGGCGTGACGCTGATCAGCGACAAGCCTGTCAGCGGCGTCGACTCGAAAGACACCGCCTACGGCCTCGACAACTGCTGGGGCTGATCGACGAGACCGAAACCGGCCGGCTCGCTCGCTAAGAGCGGGCCGGCCTTGTTAGCCCGGCTTTGGCGACCCGAGCTCGGGCGGGATCCTGGGGCCGCGATCGCGCGCGCCCGCCTCGTCTCCGCACTCGGTCCGCTCATCGCGCTCCTCCTGGCATCGCTCTTCTTCACCATCCGGACCGACCGGTTCCTGACCGCCGAAAACTGGTCGCTGATCATCCAGCAGGTCGCGGTGGTCGGCATCCTCGCCATCGGCCAGACCCTGATCATCCTGACGGCCGGCGTCGACCTGTCCAACGGCGCCGTCATGGCCTTCGGCACCATCGCGATGACCCGGCTGGCCGTGACTTATCACCTGAACCCCTTCCTCGCCATCGCGCTCGGGATCGGCGTCTGCCTCGCCTTCGGCCTCCTCAACGGGTTCCTCGTCGCCGGCTTGCGCCTGCCGCCCTTCATCGTGACGCTGGGGACGCTCAACATCGCCTTTGCCCTGACGCACATCACCTCCAACGAGGAGACCATCGCCAATCTGCCGGACCCGCTCGTCTTCTTCGGCAACACCTTCCGCTTCGCCGGCACGACCATTACCTATGGGTCGGTGCTGGCCCTGGCCTTGACGGTCCTGACCTGGTTCGTGCTAACGCGGACGGTCGGCGGCCGTCATGTCTACGCCACCGGCAACAACCCTGATGCCGCCCGGCTGGCTGGCGTGCGGACACGCCGCGTCTTGCTGGGCGTCTACGCGACCGCCGGTCTCCTCTATGGGATCGCGGCCCTGGTCCTGGTCGGACGAACCGGGGTCGGCGATCCGCAGGCGGGGCAGTCGGCGAACCTCGACAGCATCACCGCCGTCGTGGTCGGTGGAACAAGCCTGTTTGGCGGGCGCGGTAGCGTCCTCGGCACGCTGGTTGGCACCCTGATCGTTGGCATCTTCCGTAATGGGCTCACGCTGCTCGGGGTCGCCGCCATCTACCAGTTCCTCATCACCGGCGTGCTCGTGATCCTCGCGGTCGCGGTTGATCAGCTGTCCCGACGGAGGCAGGCGTGAGCGCCACGCCGGCGCGGGCGCCGGTGCTCGAGGCACGCGGGCTGGTCAAGCGGTATGGGGTCGTGACCGCCCTCAACGGCGCGGACTTCGACCTCCTCCCGGGCGAGATCCTGGCGCTCATCGGCGACAACGGCGCCGGGAAGTCGACGCTGATCAAGGCCCTGTCGGGTGCCATCACTCCCGATGAGGGAGAGATCCTGCTGAACGGGACAACAGTGCATTTCCGCAATCCGCTGGAAGCCCGCCGCAGCGGGATCGAAACGGTTTACCAGGACCTGGCGTTGGCCCCCGCGCTCGACATCGCCGAGAACCTGTTCCTCGGGCGCGAGCTGCGCGTCCGCGGCCTCGCCGGCTCTCTGCTGCGGCTGGCGGACCGGCCGCGGATGCTCGCCGAGTCGCGGGCGCACATCGCGGATCTCAAGATCAACGTCGGGTCGATGAAGCAAGCCGTCGAGACGCTCTCGGGCGGCCAGCGTCAGGGCGTGGCCGTGGCGCGAGCCGCGGCGTTCGCCAGCCGGGTCGTGATCATGGACGAGCCGACCGCGGCGCTGGGCGTCCGAGAGTCCGGGATGGTGCTGGACCTGATTCGGGAGGTGCGGGCCCGCGGAACGCCGGTGGTGCTGATCAGCCACAACATGCCCCAGGTCTT
>VBFF01000101.1 GCA_005889285.1 Chloroflexota bacterium | reverse complement strand
GGGTCGTCCGGATCATAGGGATGCGATTCGGGGATCGTCATGGTGTCTTCTCCTCAGGCGCTGACCGGTTCGGCGGCCTGCTGACCGTTTTCGACGGGACTCTCGGGCTTCGGACTCAGCATCTTCATCTAGTCCATCACGACCTCGGTCGTGTAGCGGCGCAGTCCGTCCTTACCGTCCCACTCGTGGCTGCGCAACCGGCCCTCGGCATAGATCAACTTGCCGCGGGTCAGAAATTCCTGACAGATCGACGCCAACCGGTCAAAGGCCACCAGCGAGTGATACTGGACGTCCTCCTGGCGGTTTCCGTCATCGTCCTTCGAGTAGCTGTTGGTGGCGAGGCGGAGCTTGGCGATCGTCAGTCCTTTGGGACTGACGACGATCTCCGGGTCGCGAGTCAGGCGGCCGACGAGGATGACGCGGTTGACCATGTGCTTCTCCCTTTCTTGTAAGCCCCCACCCTGCCCTCCCCCGCGAGCGGGGGAGGGATATCTGTCTTGCGCTAGCCACCACCTCCCTTGACGTTCTTGAGAAGCGGGAGTGGATCGACCGGAACGCCTGCGATGCGCACCTCGAAATGGAGGTGCGGCCCGGTACTGTTGCCGGTCGACCCCATGAGGGCGATCGGTTGTCCCGCGGCAACGACGTCGCCCGGCTGCACGAGCGGCCAGTCGAGGTGGCCGTAGAGCGTGCTCAGCTGAGGATCTCGGGTAATCAGGATGTAGAGGCCGTAGCCACCGCGCTCGCGTCGGATCGTCACGGTGCCCGCAGTGGCGGCGGAGATGGGCGTGCCGAGCGGTCCGGCCAGGTCGATCCCGCTGTGGAAGTGGTGACTGGCGCATTGCGCCGACCACGGCTCGATCTCAAGGGTGGTGCAGCCGAAGCGCTGCGTGATGGTCGCGTGTGCGACCGGCGGCAGAAGCACGCCGGCGCCACCCTGCCCCGCCTGGACCACCATCCCGGCGATTACCAAAGGGACCAGCAGGCAGGCGGCAACGGCGGTGAGCAATGGCCGGCGCCAGGACCAGGCGAACGCACCGAGGCGTGCCGAGGTCAGCAGGGTCATGCGCTCGAGGTCCGGGCTGTCTTCGCCGCCATGGCGCCCTTGATCGCCTGCTTGCCCAGGCCCTCAGCGAAGTGCTGCGCCTTCGACTCGAAATGCGAGGACGCGTTCATCAGCCCCGGCACCTTGATCAGCAGGTAAAGCACGGCAACCCCGTACAGGGCCTCAAGCGGCCGGGCACCGATCTGGTCGGCAAAAACGCTGGCGAAGCGCAGCACCAGGACCTGACCAAACTGCATGAAGACGGTGAGCAGAAACAGGCGGAGCCATGACTGCGCGTATCGCTTGGTTTCTGGGAGGATCATGCAGATCGATGCCAGTGGCGCGGCGGCGAGGAGCACCACCAGCAAGGCAAAGCGCACCACGTAGGTAAAGGCGACGATCACCAGCATCACGGCGATCGCCAGCCGTATGACGATCTCGAAGAGCGGCAGGCCGAAGCCATTCGTCATGGCAAAGACCCAGGGCATCCGTGGGGACCCTCCGGGGAAGGGCTGGGTCCAGATCGCGTGGACCAGGGCATTGTTCAAGTCGATGGCCATCTGGCCGAAAAGCAGCGCGAAGTGAGCCATGACGATCGCGGCCATCGCTCGCGGCAGCGTGACCTTCAATGTGTAGTGGGCGCGAAAGCTGTGTTCCCACTGGCTCCGAAGGAACGCCCAGATGAAGACCAGCACCAGCAGCACATCGGCGATGGCCAGCGTCAGGTGGAACATCGCCTGCAGCGCCGGCTCCTCGGTCAGCGGACGCGGCGCCAGCGTCGAGAGGTCGTGAGTGCTGAGCAGGTACGTCTCCACGTTCCCGGCAATGGAGTCGCGGACGTCGTTGATCAGGTTGTTGAAGAACCCGGTGATGAGGGCGGAGAAAATCTCTAGCAGGTTTCAAGCCGGCTAGTGATTGACCGAGTCAACGAGCACGCGGACCAGCAGGCCGGCCATCTCCACCCCGATGGTGCCGAAGACGATGCGGCCGATCCATCGCTTGGCCTCCATCACACTCCGAGGCTCGATCGCGATCATCTTC
>VBFF01000100.1 GCA_005889285.1 Chloroflexota bacterium | reverse complement strand
CCGCCTGACCATCCTGGACCGCCTCGAGCAGGCCGGCAATGCCGACGACCGCCGGCAGGCCCAGGGCTCGAGCCAGGATCGCGGTGTGGGCGGTGGCGCTTCCCTGCTCGGTGGCGAAACCGAGGACGAGGGCGCGATCGAGACCAGCCGTTTGCGACGGCGCGAGATCCCGCGCCACCACGATCGACGGCTGCAGCGGCGCTGGCGGCGTACCGCCGGCGCCATGCAGCGCGCGTCGGAGTTGTCCGACCACATCCTCGACATCGGCCGCGCGCGCCTGAAATACCGGATCCGGTGAGGCGCGCAGCATGTCGGCAAACGGCGCCAGCGCGGTGGCGACGGACTCGTCGGCCGGCCATCAACTCGGAGGCACCATCGACGAGGGCCGGGTCATCGAGCATGAGCGCCTGGGCCTCGAGGATGCCCGACTCCGCGGTCAGCCCGGCCGCCTGAAGGCGCGTGGTCGTGGCGGCGAGATCCGCCCTCACCTGTTCGATCGCGCGCCTCAGCTGCTCGACACCTTGCGCGCCCGAGAGCCCGGACGGTGCCGGCTCGTGGTTCTCAGTGCTCCAGCGCCACACCGGCGCGACGACTCGCCCGGGAGCCGCGGCAATCCCTCGAAGGACTGATCGAGGCGGACTACTCGCCAAAGTCGCGGTCGACGAGGTCGGAAAGCGCCGCAATGGCCTCGTCCGCGTGCGGCCCGTCGGCGCGCACCATGATCGTCGTCCCCTGGCTCACACCGAGGGTCAGGACGCCAAGCATGCTTTTCGCATCGCGCACGGTGCCATCTTTCACGATCTCGATCCTTGTGTCCTTGAACCGCGCGGCGGTCTGAACGAAGAGGGCCGCCGGCCTCGCGTGCAGGCCGACCTTGTTCGTAATCGTGAGCGGACGTTCGGTGATCGCCTCGCCTCGCCTCCTTGCATGCCGTAGTCTGCGACCCGGAGCGCGTTCGGTCAAGGCCGCTTCTGGATTCGCCGGCCGCCGCCCCGTAAAATCGAAGCCCTAAGGAGGAGGTGGCGATGGCCACTCGCGCGATGACGCCGCCCGCCCGCGCACAGGCCGTCGATCGATCGGTAGCGCGCCTCTTCGAGGCCTTCGACCACGTGCCGGTTGCGGCCGTGATCCGCCACGCGGAGGATCTTCCGCGAGCGCTCGCCTCACAGGTCCCGGCGATCTTTTTCGTTCGCGCGCCCGCATTTCATCTCGGTCCACTGGTCTGGGCCGTGCAGGCCCGTGGCAAGATGGCCTTCGTCCACATCGACCTGATTGCCGGGTTGGGGAAGGATCGTGCCGGGATCGCATTCCTCGCTCGTGAGATCGGCGTCAACGGCATCATCACCTCGCACAGCGGGCTCGTTGCCGCCGCGAGGGCCGAGCGCGTCATCGCTGTGCAACGGCTGCTGCTCTACGACGATCTCGGACTGCGTTCCGCAATGGCCGCTGTCGAGCACGCCCGCCCCGACATCGTCGAGGTGCAGCCCGCGGTCATTTTCCCCCTGGTTGCCGAGCAGATCCGGGCGCTTCACCCGGTGCCGATCATCGTCGGTGGATTCGTGACCGAGCCGCACCAGCGTCAAGCCGCACTCGAACGCGGCGCGCGCGCCGTCAGCACCAGCACGGTGAGCCTGTGGCCGTAACAACGCCGGGGCTCTTGGGAGCGATGTTGCCCGCCATCCGCGATAGCAACACCCTCCATCAAGCGCTCGATCTCGGCTACCGGCAGCTGCTGGTAGAGCGGGGCAGCCTGCTGGCGATGGTGGGACCGCTGGCCGCGGCTGCTCGCCAGGGAGTGGCGATCTTCGTCAACCTGGATGCGGTCGAGGGCCTGGCCGCCGACAGTGCGGCGCTGGCCTTCGTCGCCACCGACCTCGGCTTCTCGGGGGTGCTCTCGGTCAAGCCCCACCTCCTCAGGGATGCCAGCCGCTTTCGTTTGCTAACCATCCAGCGCATCCACGCGCTCGACTCCACCGGTCTCGAAACCGGGCTCAACAGTGTCGGACGGCCGGCACCCTACGCGATTGCGATTGCACCGGGGGTCGCCATCCCGGAAGTGATGCCGACCATCCGGGAGAGCACAAATGTTCCCGTGTGGGGCACAGGCTTTATCACCACCTCGGAGCAGGCGGCGGCCGTGCTCGCCGCCGGCGCGGATGTGGTGGCGAGCGCCGAGCTCAAGCTCTGGCGCGAGTTCCGCGACGCGCGAATTGACGATTGACACCAACCTATTCGTGTGCTATGAACAAGCCTGCAGCGACTGGCGGGACATGAAGGGAAAAGTCCTGACCTATGCGCTCCGACTGGAGCGTGCAGGTTAGGGCTTTTTTTGTTGGATACGCCGCCAAAGGAGGTGCAAAAGGGGCGGGAGATCGGGACCATCGTGCAGGCGTCATCGCGCGACATTTGGTCACAAATGAGGAGGAGGAAGTAAATGGCGGTAGCCGAAGAAAGCTGGACTAAAAAGTACCTGGGGGAGGTGCTCGGCGTCTTCGTCCTCGTCTTCCTGGGCGACAGCTTCGTCGCCTATGCGGTAGCCGGTGGCAAGAACGGCTTCCTGGCCGGGCTGCTCGCAGCGGGATTCTTCTGGGGATTCGCGGTCACGCTGGCCATCTACGCGTGCGGGGCGGTCTCGGGGGCGCATCTGAACCCGGCTGTCACGCTGGCCCTCGCCTGGCGTCGTGGTTTCCCATGGTCGAAGGTGCCCGGCTACATCGGGGCCCAGGTCGTCGGCGCGTTCCTGGCCGCGGCCGGCGTCTCCTTCGTCTGGAACGGGCTCATCTACAACTACGAGCACACAGCCAGCCCGGTCATCGATCGCGGTGGCGCGAACGGGATCGAGAGTGGGCTCATCTTTTCCGCGAACTGGCCACATCCGTTGCTGATCGGCCATAATGCCGCCGCTCTGCAGCAGGATCCATGGTGGGTTGGTGCCGGAACCGAGATCCTGATCACGGCAATCCTGGTGATTACAGTCCTCGGGATCATCGAGGACCGGATGCCGTCCGCCGCAAATGTTGCACCGCTGGCGATCGGTATCGTCGTGGCGGCGCTAGTCGGATTGTTCGCGCCGATTGAGATGGCATCGTTGAA
>VBFF01000155.1 GCA_005889285.1 Chloroflexota bacterium | reverse complement strand
CGCCGATTGCCGTGCGCAGAAAGACCAGGCTGGCCGGTGTCAGCTGGCCCACGGCGATCTTGATCAGCAGGTAGGGGATCCCCCAGATGACGGCCATGGCCGCAAACAGGGCCCAGCCGCGCCGCGTCACGCGGTCGGCGCGATGTCCAGGTCGACATCCTCGGGGAGCACGTCCTCCCCGGTGTAGGCGGAGGCCTGCAGCCGGAACAGACGCGCATAACGGCCGTTGAGTTGCATCAGCTGCTCGTGCGTTCCCTGTTCGACCAGCCGGCCGTGTTCCAGGAACAGAATCCGATCAGCGCGGCGGACGGTCGAGAAGCGGTGCGAGATGTAGACCGCGGTGCGGCCCCGCGTCAGCGAATGGATCCGTTCGAAGAGCTCGTACTCCGCCTGGGCGTCGAGCGCGGAGGTCGGCTCATCCAGCAGGAGGATGCGCGCGTCGCGCATGAAGGCGCGCGCCAGCGCAACTTTCTGCCACTCGCCGCCTGAGAGGTTGACGCCGGCATCGAACCACTTTCCGAGCGCCGTTTCGTAGCCCTGGGGAAGACCCGCGATCAACCCGTCGGATCCGGCCTGCCGGCTGGCTTTGAGGATCGCCTCGCGGTCGGCGATGGCGCCAACATGCCGCCGATCTGGGCGCGCAGTTCGGCCGGATCGACGTCGCGTATATCGATGCCGTCGATCAGGATGCGGCCGCCGGTCGGATCGTAGAGCCGGCAAATCAACTTGAAGAGCGTGGTCTTGCCTGCGCCGTTGCGGCCGACGATCGCGATCGTCTCTCCGGCTGAGACGGTAAAGCTCAGGTCCGTGAGCGCGTTCTCGGCCGCTCCCGGGTAGGCGAAGCTCACGTGGTCGAACGTGATCTCGCCGCGGACGGGCTCCGGGACCGCGACGGGTTTGGCGGGAGCCGGGAGCGTACTCGTTGTTTCCATCAGCTCGAAGAGGTTGCTCAGATAGAGGTTGTGCTCGTACATGCCGGAGAATCCACCGAGGATGCCCTGGATCGAGTTCTGCACCGACTGGGCCGCGGTCGTGTAGAGGGTGAGGTCGCCGAGCGTCAACTTGCCGACGATCGCCTGCAGCGCGACATAGAGATATGTCACGGAGGTGGCGATCGTGCTGAGGTTGCCCCACAGAAAGCCGATCAGGTAACGGCGCACCACCTGCCGGCGCTGGCTCCCGTAGTAGGTGTTGCCGATCAGCCGGTAGCGGTCGATGAAGTAGCGCCCCAGCCCAAATAGCTTGACCTCTTTGGCGTAGCTATCGGTCGTCAGCAGGGTGACGAGGTAGTTCATCCGTCGCAGGAGGCGCGATCCCCAGCGCGCGATGTTGTAGCCGCGCCAGCCGTAGCGGGTATCAGCGATGAACGCGGGGACGGGGGAGAGGAGCGCGAGCAGGGCGAGCAGCGGGCTGACGATGACGAGCAGCGCGATCATGGTCACGAACGTCAGCGCCGTCTGGACCAACCCGAAGGCGGTGGAGATCATCAGCACCGGACGGTTGATGGAGTCGGTCTGGGCGCGCCGCAGCAGGTCATAGGACGCCGGGTCCTCGTAGAAGGCAAGGTCGAGCGAGGCCGCCTTCTCCATCACCATCAACTGGATGCGCATCGACACCGCGTTTTGCAGGAGCTGCTGCGTGATGTTGCGGGCCGTGCTGAGAAAGGCAATCAGGGCGAAAATCACCAGCTGAAGGACGGCAAGGAAGATGATGGCGTTGACGGCGGTAAAGACCGGGGTACGCAGCGGTCCGAAGTCGAACCGCACCGCGTCGGCGACCGTGGCCGGGTGGTTGTGCACCTCGATGCCCAGCACGACGGCGTTGACGAGCAGCTTCGAGGTATACGCGGACATCGCCGGGATGAGGCCGGCGACCACCGTGACCACGAACAGGCCGCTGGTGACGGCCGGGCTGGCATCCCACACCAGCCGAATGACGAGGGGGAGCGCGGCTGCCGTCCCCCGGACGGATTCCTTGAGGTTGCGCCAGCGACCGCGGAGATCCTTTGGCCCCTCTGGCTGCTGCGGCTCCTCGATGACCGGGTCGCCGGTCAGGCCGCTATTGGCTGGGCCGCTGTCCGCAACCTTGGGACGCCCTCGGCCCCACATCCAGAACATCGACGGGCCGCCGTGTCCCGGCGGCGTCATTCCCACGGCGCTACCCTACCGTACCGCCGAATCACGATCCGTTTCTGAACCGCATCGCATGGCCCGACGCCGGCGAGCCGACAGATTTCCCGAATCTTAGATATCCCTCATCTTCGACTCAGAAAGGGTTCATCTCGGCGAGGTTCAATCGGAGGACTGTCATGGCATGGAGGGTCTCATGATCAATCGATCGCTTGTCGCTCGCGAGCAAGCCGCGAGCCCGACCGACACGGCCCGCGAGCTTGCCGCACGCGTCCCCGCGCCCATCGAGCAGATCCTGTTCGAGGTCAAGCGCCTGATCGTGGGCCAGGACCGGCTCCTCGAGCGCCTGCTGATCGCCCTGCTGTCGGGCGGCCACGTCCTGCTCGAAGGCGTGCCCGGGCTCGCCAAGACCGTTACCGTCAAGGCCTTCGCCCAGGTGATCGGCGGCGCGGCCGGCCGGATCCAGTTCACCCCCGACCTCGTCCCCGCCGATCTCATCGGCACCCGCATTTACAACCCCGGCCGGGGCGACTTCTCGACCGAGCTCGGCCCGGTGTTCTGCAACCTGCTGCTGGCCGATGAAATCAACCGCGCTCCCGCCAAGGTGCAATCGGCACTGCTGGAGGCAATGCAGGAACGCCAGGTGACGATTGGCAAGGACACCCATCCGCTTCCGGAGCCATTCGTCGTCCTCGCGACCGAGAACCCGATCGAGACCGACGGCACCTACCCGCTCCCCGAAGCCCAGCTCGACCGCTTCATGTTGAAGGTGCTCGTCGATTACCCCTCCTTCCAGGAAGAGGTCGTCGTCGTGGAGCGGATCACCGGTCCGGCGATCGAGCTTCACCAGGTGGTGACCCTCGATCAGCTCAAGGAGATGCAAAAGGCGGTGGCCGAGGTCTACGTCGATCCGGCGGTGCGCACGTATGCCGCCACGCTCGCCTACGCGAGCCGCCCCGGGAAGGTCAAGGGCCTCGAGGACCTGGCCCCGGCGATCGCCTATGGCGCGAGCCCACGCGCATCGATCAACCTGGTGGCCGCCGGCCGGGCGCTCGCCTTCATGCGCGGGCGCACCTATGTCCTCCCGCACGACCTCAGCGAAGTTGCCCCCGAGGTGATCCGGCACCGGCTGGTCCTGACCTACGAGGGGATCGCGTCTGGCGTCAACGCCGAGACGATCGTCAAGCGCGTGCTCGAGCGATTCCCGCCGCCTCGCATCGACCTCGGAGACCGGGTTGCCTCCTGACGCGATAGCGGGCGGGCTCGCCGTCGACCAGTTGCTGCGACGCTCGCGCTGGCCGGTGCTTCGACGCCTCGGCTTCCATCCCGGCGGCGACGAGCGGTCGAGCATGCGTGGCGCCGGTCTCGAGTACAGCGATGTGCGCGAGTACCAGGCTGGCGACGACCCGCGCACGATCGAATGGAACATCACGGCGCGGTCGGACCGTCCCTACGTCCGGGAGTCGCTCCCCGATCGTGGCCTCGATGCCTGGTTGCTCGTTGATATCACGCGCGCTGCCTCAAGCGGCGGCTGGCGCTCGAGTTCTCCGCGGTCGTCGGGCAGCTGCTGATCGGCCGCGGCAACCGTGTCGGCGCGTTGCTCTTCGACGACCGCGTCCGCTCGATTCTTCCGCCATCGGCGGGCCGAACCGCGCTGCTGCAGATGATCGCCCGGATGGAGCGCGCGACCGAAACGCCGACGGGCGGTCCGACCGATCTCGGCCGGGCGCTGGCGGAGGCGGGCCGGCTCATCCGGCGTCCGTCGATGATGGTTCTCATCAGCGATTTCATGACGCCCGGCGGCTGGCAGCAACCGCTGAGCGCGCTGGCGATCCGTCACGAGGTCGTTGCCGTCTGGATCACTGATCCGCGTGAGGGCGAGATCCCGGACGTCGGGGTCGTCACCTTCGAGGACCCCGAGAGTGGGGAGCAGATCCTGGTTGATACCCGTAGCGCGCATCTGCGGGCGCGCTTCCAGCAGGCCGCGGCGGCGCAGCGCGGGACCATCCGTGCCGACCTCCTCCGAGCTCGGGCGGCCGTGGCCGAAATGAGCACCGAAGCGGAGCTCGTACCGCAGCTAGTGGCGTTCATCAAACAGCGCGAGGCCCAGCGTTCAGGACGGCTGGCGCGGGTGGGCGCATGAGCTTCCAATCACCCTGGTTACTGCTCGGGCTGCTGGCCATTCCGCTGCTGGTCGGCTTCTACATCACGAGTCAGCGGCGACGTCGTGCCTATGCGGTGCGCTTCACCAACCTCGCGCTGCTCAACCAGGTGATGGGCAAGGGCCCCGGCTTCCGCCGGCACCTCCCCGCGATCCTCTTCGTCGCCGGCGTGGCCGGCCTGCTGTTGTCGATGGCGCGGCCGCAGGCGAGCATCCGCGTCCCCAAGGGTCAGACCAGTGTCATGCTGGCGGTCGACGTCTCGGGATCGATGGCGGCAACCGACGTGCAGCCCACCCGCATCGAAGCGGCGATCGCCGCGGGCCGCACGCTGATCGACAAGTTGCCGAGTAACGCAAGCGGAGGTGGTCACGCCGCTAACCACCGATAAAGGCTCGGTGAAAGACGCCCTGGGTACGCTTCGGCCCGGCGGGGGTACGGCGATAGGTTCCGCGATCCAGGTTGCGGTCGCCCAGCTCGCCAGCATCGCCGACCCGAATAGCGCGAAGTCCCAGAACTATGCGATGGTCATCTTGCTGACCGACGGCACCTCGAACACTGGCATCGATCCGGCCACCGCCGCCGGCGAAGCGGCCAAGGCCAAGATCCCCGTCCAAACGGTCGGCGTCGGACAGCGCAACCAGACGACGATGGTGCAGGGCCGGGTTGTCGACGGCGTCGACGAGCAGGGGCTGCAGCAGATCAGCGGCGCGACCGGCGGCCACTATTACTACGCGGCCGTTGAGGCCCAGCTGAGCAAGATCTACAGCGACCTCGGGTCACGAATCGGTTGGGTGACGACCAAGCTCGATCTCACCGTGCCGCTGCTGGCCCTCGGCACCATCATCCTGGTGGCCGGTGGACTCTTCAGCCTGCGGTGGTTCCGGCTCCTGCCTTAGCGGCGCGGATCCCGGGCAGGTGACGCTCCGCCGGTCCGGTGTAGACCTGTCGTGGCCGCATGATCTTCTGTTCCGGATCGAGTAGCCCCTCTTGCCACTGCGCCAGCCAGCCCGGCGTGCGGCCGATGGCAAACAGCACCGGGAACATCTCGACAGGGAAGCCGATGGCGGCGTAGATGATGCCGGAGTAGAAGTCGACGTTGGGATAGAGACGGTGCTTGATGAAATAGTCGTCCGCCAGGGCCACCCGCTCCAGCTCCAGCGCGATGTCGAGCAGCGGGCTGCGACCGGTGACCGCCAGCACGTCATCCGCGACCTTCTTGATGATTTGCGCCCGCGGGTCGTAATTCTTGTAAACGCGATGGCCGAACCCCATCAGGCGCAGTTCGCCGCTACGGACCCGCTTCACGTACTCGGGGATCCGGCTGACCGATCCGATTTCCTTGAGCATCCGCAGCACCTGCTCATTCGCGCCGCCGTGCAGCGGACCGTAGAGCGCGGCGGCGGCGGCGGCGGTGGCTGAGAACGGATCCGCGTGCGAGCTGCCCACGGCGCGCATCACGTTGGTTGAGCAGTTCTGCTCGTGGTCGGCATGCAGGATGAGCAACACGTCGAGCGCCCGCTCCAGTACCGGGTTGGGTTCGTATTTCAGCTCGGTGGCTTTCCACATCATGTTCAGGAAATTGCCGGCATACGAGAGATCGTTGTCCGGGTAGGCATAGGGCATGCCGATTGCGTGGCGGGCGGCAAACGCCGCCAGGGTCGGCATCTTCGCGATCAAGCGCAGGATCTGCAGCCGCCGGCTCTCCTCGTTGAAGATGTCCTTTGCGTCGGGGTAGAAGGTCGATAACGCGCCCACGGTCCCGACGAGGATCCCCATCGGGTGGGCGTCGTGATGGAAGGCATCGATCAACTTCTTGATGTTTTCGTGAAGCAGGGTGTGATGGGTGATCGCGTCCACCCATTGACGGTGCTGGGTCGGATCGGGCAGGTCGCCATGAATCAGGAGATAGGCGACCTCGAGGAAGCTACTGCGCTCGGCCAGCTCCTCGACCGGATAGCCGCGGTAGCGGAGGATACTGCGCTCGCCGTCGATGAAGGTGATCGCGCTGCGGCAGCTCGCGGTGTTGAGAAAGGCGGGATCGTAGCTCAGCAGTCCGGAGCCCGGCCCATCCGAGGTGATCTTCTGGAGATCGGTGGCGGCGATCGCGCCATCCCGGATGGGGACCTCGTAGCGGCGGCCGGTTCGGTTGTCGGTGACAGTAAGCGTCTCGTCTGCCATAGCTACCGGACATTATCGGCGTCTCGTTCTCCCCGTCACCGGCCGGCGATCGCTTCGTTCCACTCGCGGATGGACCACCCGCGCACCACGGCGGTCGTCAAATCAGCGTAGCAGCCACGCGAGCGAAAGTGCCCGTGTTTTGTCACGGTTTCGAAAGGCGCCCGCCTCCATGCTGGCTCCATCGCCATGCAGAAGGAGGTGAACAAAATGAACCAGATCAGAAGGTTTCTCGTCGGCGGCGCGGTTGCGGGGTCATTGCTGACGGGCGGTGCCATCGGCGCCACGATCGCTGGGCCGCTGGCAGCCAGCGCTGCCACGACGACCAACGTCGCGACGACCGCTGCCAGCCCGAGCGCCGGTTCGGGCACCTTCGTGCCGAACGAGACCGCGGCGCACGAGGCGGGAGAGAGTGCGGCGCGCGAGGCGCAGGAGAACGCGGGCCAGGTCCCGACGGTTCCCTAGTCGCCGGATTAGCGAGCAGACGGGGCCGGGAGTCAGTCCCGGCCCCAACTTTGTATGGTGTCATCAAATCGAAAGGATCATGCTGCGAGAGTGGGATCGGGTGAAAGGACGTTGAGTATGACTCGGGTGGACCTGGTGCGGTCGGGCGCCCAGCGAGTCGCTCTCGCGGCGACCGGCATCGTGGCCGCGCTCTATTTGCTGATTGCGGTTGCGGTCGTCTTGATCGTCACCCACAACCTCACGTCGAACGTCGACGCCACCCTATCCTCCTGGCTAACCTCGATGGCCAAACAGCGGGGTGGGCCGACCCGTGGTAACCCCGGGGGGCCGCCGGGACCGCGCTTCGACGCGCCCGTGCTCTGGTGGACCTTTCATCCGGACGGTAACTACGCCGACAGCAGCGCCGAGGCGGCGACCATCAACCTGCCGGCGCCCTACAACCGCATCAAGGACCCACAGACGATCACTGTGTCCGGCACCGACCTGCGCGTCATGGGCGGACTGACTTCAGACGATTGGACTGTCGTCGGCCAGTCGATGAACAGCGTCTATCAGGCGCGAGGCAACCTGATCCAGGCCGAGCTCCTCATCGGACCAGTACTCCTGCTCGTGGTCTTCATGGGCGCACTGACCATCGGCCGCAGGGTGGCCGCGCCAATCGAGCAGGCGCGCCGGCGACAGATGGACTTCACGGCCAATGCGTCGCACGAGCTCCGCACACCGCTCGCCGTGATCCAGGCGCAAACGTCGCTTGCTCTGTCGCAACCTCGCGACGGGGACTGGTATCAGCGCGCCTTCACGCGCGTCAACCAGGAGAGCCAGCGGATGCGCCGCCTCGTCGACGACTTGCTCTGGCTGGCACGGTTCGAGGCCATGCCGCACTCGGATCGGTCGGAGCCGGTGGATGTCGGCGTGATGGCCCAGCAGGCGGTGGACCGGTTCGCGGCCGTGGCTGAAGCCCGTCATCAGCGCCTCACCGTTCGCGTCAGCGTGGATTCGCATGTGATCGCCGCTTCCCCGGAATGGCTCGATCACCTCGTTGGTGTTCTGCTCGACAACGCGTGCAAATACACGCCGGAGCAGGGCGCGATCGAGGTGCGCGTGGCTGCCGAAGGGAACCGCATCAAGCTGGTCGTCGACGATTCGGGGCCTGGCATCCCGTCCGAGCAGCGCGGGGCGATCTTCGACCGGTTCCAGAGGGCGACCGATCAGCCCGGCGGGGCCGGCCTCGGGCTGGCCATCGCCGACGCGGTCGTCCGCGCGACCAACGGCCGCTGGGAGGTCGGGACGTCGCCGGCCGGCGGCGCGAGCATGGCCGTCACCTGGCCCCGGTTACTGGCTCGGCCTGCGGGGACGCGGGCGGCCACGCCAGAGGCACCGCCGGCGTTAGGGACCTTTTAGAAAACGCTGGGCCCGGCGTCACGGATTTGCAAGGTGCCCTGCGCCACCATGCTGCTATGGACTCCTTAACTCCGACTCAAAGAGACCGTGGGCTGGAGCGCCTGCGGCGATTGACGTTCGGCGCGACCGCGGGGGCGTTGGTCGCCGTGGTTGGCGTCAGCTACGTCGCCGCCGCCTCGTATGCCGGCACGTCGTCGGCCAACGCGTCCGCGACGGCCGCGGAGACGACGACGACCACGACGACGACCGACTCCAGCTCGAGCTCGACGAGCAGCAGCAACAGCCTGCAGCCCTCGACGCAGGCGCCCACCACCGGCAGCAGCGGCAGCGGCACGGTGACCAGCGGCGGTTCGTGATGACCGTAGCGCTCGAAAGCTGGAAGGCGCTGGGCACCTCGGTGCACGTGCTCGCCACCCAGGCGGACGGGCTTGGCCCCGCGACTTCCGCGGTCAGTGAGGTGCTCGCGGACGTCGACACCGCCTACAGCCGGTTCCGCGGTGACAGCGAGCTCAGCCGCCTGAACGCGAATCCCGGGCGCTCCGTTCGCGTCAGCCCATTGCTGGCCACCGCGATCGACGCGGCGCAGCGCGCGGCCCGCCTCACCGATGGGGCGGTCGATCCGACCATCGGTCAGGCCATTCGCGTGGCGGGCTATGACGATGATTTCTCCCGCGTTGCCGCGCAGGCGGGCCCCCTGACCCTGCGCGCCTGCCGCGTGCCGGGCTGGCAAGCGATTCGCTTCGACCGGCGAGCGCGTACCGTCCTGTTGCCGGCGGGCGTGGAGCTCGATCTCGGTTCCACGGGGAAGGCCCTGGCGGCCGACCTCGCCGCAAGGGCCGCCCTGGCAGCCGCCGGCAGCGGCGGTGTGCTCGTCAGCCTCGGGGGCGACATCGCCATGGCGGGGACACCACCCTCGGGCGGATGGCGGATCCACATCGCCGAAGACAGCCGAGTGAGCCCCGATGCTGACGGCGAGGTCATCTGCCTTCCGTCAGGCGGCGTCGCCACCTCGAGCACGATGGTCCGCCGCTGGACGCGCGGCGCCGCGGTGCTCCATCACATCATCGACCCGCAGACGAGCCTACCGGCCACCGGTCCCTTCCGAACGGTCACGGTTGCCGCGGCGACCTGCCTCGACGCCAACATCGCGTCGACGGCGGCGATCGTGCGTGGCGAGGGGGCCATCGATTGGCTGCTGAGCTGGCGTCTGCCGGCCCGGCTGGTGGAGAACGACGGGACGATCCACTACATCGGCCGCTGGCCGGACCCCTCGGGAGTCGCGGCGTGAGCGACACGATCCTCTGGTACGCGACCCGCGGCGCGGGCGTGGTCAGCCTCGTGCTGCTGACCGGGGTGGTCGTGCTGGGCATCGTGTCCGCGATGCGCTGGCAGACCGCCTCCTGGCCGCGCTTCCTGACCACCGGCTTGCACCGCAACCTCGCGTTGGCCACCCTCGTATTCCTCGCGATTCACATCGTGACCGCGGTCGTCGATCCATTCACCGCCCTCGGCTGGCAGGCCGCCATCATTCCCTTTTCTTCCTCATACCGTCGCCTGTGGCTGGGTCTCGGCGTGGTCGCCATCTATCTGCTCCTGGCGATCGTCGTGACGAGCCTGCTTCGCCGGTACTTCGGTCGATCCGCCTGGCGCGCGGTGCACTGGCTGACCTACGCGATGTGGCCGGTGGCCGTCATCCACAGCATCGGAACGGGCACCGACCCGCGCTTCGCATGGATGCTCGCCATCGAGGCGGGATGCATCGGCAGCGTCGTCGCCGCCGTCGCCTGGCGGGCGACCGCCGCCCAGCACACAGCGTGGCGGCGCCTCCCGGCCGCCTCCCCGCAGGGCCAGAAATGGAGCTGATCGCTCGCGCGGCCGGCGCCGAAAGCCTGACCGCGCATCTTCAGCGCCTCGGGCCGATGCCGGCTCTTCCATCGGGCGCGCTGATCGCCGAGGTGGAGGCGAGCGGCCTTCTGGGCCGCGGCGGCGCCGGCTTCCCCGTGGGCCGCAAGTGGCGTGCCGTCGCCGAACGCGCCGCCGGGGGCGCGGTTGTGCTGGCGAACGGCGCCGAGGGTGAGCCGCTGAGTTTCAAGGACCGCTCGCTGATGACGGCCCGCCCGCACCTCGTCATCGACGGTGCGCTGCTCGCCGCGCGAGCGGTTGGCGCCAGCGACATCATCTTTTATGTCGGCGCCGAACACCGAACCGCCGACGCGGCGCTGCGGCAGGCGCTGGCTGAGCGAACCGGCGAGGTGCGCGGACGAACCCGCATCGTCGCGGCACAAGCCGGCTACGTCTCGGGCGAGGAATCGGCCGCCGTGCACTACGTCAATGCCGGCGATGCCCGGCCGACGTCGTCGCCGCCGCGACCCTTCGAACGCGGTGTCGGAGGACGCCCGACGCTGGTTCAGAACGTCGAAAGTCTGGCGCTGGCCGCGCTGATCGCGCGCCGCGGCCACGCCTGGTACCAGGGTCTCGGCCGTGGCCGGGCGCGGGGAATTGGTCTCTTGACCGTGTCAGGTGCCGTCAACCGCGCGGGGGTCCATGAAATCGAGCTGGGAGCGACGCTTTCGGACGCGGCGGCGGCCGCCGGTGGTCTCCGCGGCGATGTGCGGGCTGTCCTTCTTGGCGGCTACTTCGGCGGCTGGGCAGATCTGCACGAGCAGTGGGGCCTGCCCCTCGATGCACCCTCCATGCGCGCGCGCGGCCTGGCGCTGGGGTGCGGGGTCGTCCATTTCCTTCCCTCCGACACCTGCGGCGTGGAGGCGACGGCCCGATTCATGACCTACCTCGCCTCCCAGAGCGCGCGTCAATGCGGGCCGTGCGTGTTCGGACTGTCGGCCATCGCCGGCGCGACGCAGCGGCTGGCGGCCCAGTCGCCGCAGCCTGGCGACCTCGATCGCATCGTCCGCTGGAGCGGCCAGCTGACCGGCCGCGGCGCGTGCCATCATCCCGATGGGGCGGCGGCCCTGATGCATAGCGCGCTACAGGTGTTCGCCGACGACTTTGCCGGGCACCAGCGCCGCCGCTGTCTCACGATTTCCGAGCCGGCGCGGGTGGCGGTGGCCTGATGGGCGAGGTCCTGCAGATCGACCGGATCCGCTGCGACGGTCATGGGCTTTGCGCCGAGCTGGTCCCGGAGCTGATCAGCCTCGATGACTGGGGCTATCCGATCATCAAGCCGGGGAACGTTCCACCCAGCGTCGTCGAGCATGCCCGGCGGGCGGTCGATGCCTGTCCGGTCCTGGCACTGCGACTGGCCCGGACCGCCGCCCTCGTCGCGCGCTAACTTCCGGCCTCGGCTACAATGTCGCCGATTGACGCCCCATAGTGGATGGCATAATATGTGCTAGCCCAAATGGGCGATTATGGGCCTGACGGAGCTACATGCCGATCGCTGCATCTATCCGCGTCCATTCCCCGAGGGGTTCGATGCCTGTCCGGCATTCCAGGCGACGACTTTCATCGCCGCAGACTCGCGGAACAAGCCGCTCGGCACATGGCGGACCTGCCGGCATCTCGGCACCGGAAACGACCTCGAGAACCGGGGACGCTTCTACCCTCGCTGCGCGCTCGGTGACCAGCGCCAGCGACTCCAGTGGCTGGCCCAGGTCAGTCCCGCGAAGCTCGACATCGTCCGGGCGCTCCAGGAGGAGTTCGACCAGCTCAGCCGGCCGCACCGCGAGCGGTTGTTCGATGCCCGCGCCCGCCTGCATGCCGGGCCGGCATCGGGGATGCCGGAACCCGAGCTCGAGCAGCTCATCAACGCGTTTCTCGCCACCATCGACCGCTTCCTGAATCAGAACAACGAGCGCTTCCGCGACGTGGGGCTGCCGGCTGAGCCCCTGCGCCAGCTCATCAAGGAATGGGTCTGGGCATGGGTTCGGACCCCGGCGTTGGCGACGCCGCGCGGCAAGACCATCGAGGTTTTTGAGAAGCCGGGCCGCGCCTTCCTCCGGGCTCATGCCGAACCGGTCGCCTCTGCAGCGCGCCGGCTCTGGGACCGCCCGTTGTACGCGGATACGATTCTCCAGATCCTGCCCACCGTAGACCCCCCAGGCCTGGCGCTGGTCGGCGACGTCGACCGGTCGAACGTCGCAGCCGTGGCCCAGGCGCTCGCCCGCATGCGTGGCCACGCCGGTGACGTGCACCTCGACCTCAGTGGCTTGCTCTACTGCGACCTCGGCGGGCTCCAGGTGATCGTGCGAGCCTCCCAGGCGCTCGAACCGGAACGCCGTCTCGTGCTCCACGGCATCCCGCACCAGCTCGAGCGGGCGCTCGAGATCGTCGACTGGGCGCCGCTCCCGAATCTGACAATCGCGGGAGCACCAAGCGCATGAGCGCGAGGCTACGCGACCGCACCCGCTCAGAATCGCTCGGCCGACGCGGCTAAACTGGTCATGCCCTATGCCTGAAGCCGTCATCGTCGCCTATGGTCGATCTCCAATCGGACGAGCCGGCAAAGGCTCGTTGGTGGAGGTGCGGCCCGATGATCTGGCGGCCCACGTCACCAGTAAGGTCCTGCAGAAGGTGCCGCAGCTAGACCGGTCGACGATCGACGACCTGATGTGTGGCTGCGGCCTGCCTGCCGGTGAGCAGGGCTTCAACCTCGGCCGGGTGGTCAGCATTCTCACCCGTCTCGACGTGCCCGGCACAACCGTCAACCGCTACTGCGCCTCGTCGCTGCAAACCAGCCGCATGGCCTTCCACGCCATCAAGGCCGGCGAGGGCGAGGCCTTCCTCTCCATCGGCGTCGAGTGTGTGTCGCGTTACGTCAACGGCTTCGCCGACCAGCCGGATGCCCAGAACCCGCGCCTCAAGCGGGGGAACACCGAGGAGTATCCGGACATCTACATTGCGATGGGGGAGACCGCCGAGAACGTTGCCGACCTGAAGCAGGTGACGCGCGAGGAGATGGATCGGTACGCCGTCAAGAGTCAGACCCGTGCCGTGCAGTCGCGCGACGGCGGCTTCTTCGACCGCGAGATCATCCCCGTGCCGCTGCCGAACGGCACCACGATGAGCCGCGACGACGGACCGCGGCCCAACACCACCGTAGAGGTACTCGCCACCCTGAAGCCGGCGTTCCGGGAAAACGGGCGGGTGACCGCCGGCAATTCCTGTCCACTGAACGACGGGGCGGCCGCGGTCGTCATCACGTCGGACCGGCGGGCGAGGGAGCTCGGGCTCCGTCCGCTGGCTCGAATCGTCGCCACCGGAGTTTCAGCGCTGGAGCCGGAGATCATGGGGCTGGGCCCTATCGAGGCCTCGCGGCAGGCGCTCAAGCGGGCCGGCATGTCGATCGAGGACGTCGATATCGTCGAAATCAACGAGGCATTCGCCGCCCAGGTCATCCCGTCCGCGAGGGAGCTCGGCATCGACCCCTTCAGCGACAAGCTGAATCCGCACGGCGGCTCGATCGCGCTCGGGCATCCCTTCGGCATGACGGGAGTCCGCATCCTTTGTACGTTGCTGAACGGCCTCGCCACTGAAGACAAGACGATCGGTCTGGAAACGATGTGCGTGGGCGGCGGACAGGGGATGGCGATGATCGTTGAACGCCTTCATTAGTAGCTAATACGCACTAGTCGTCAGTGCAGCTGCCAGCGCTCCACATCGATCGTGATGAAGTCGGGAAACGGCAGAACCCAACCGTACTGTCCAAGCGACATCTTGACCCGGCGCTTCGACGGATAGGGGA
>VBFF01000099.1 GCA_005889285.1 Chloroflexota bacterium | reverse complement strand
GTCTAGTTGTTTACGCTCAATTCGAGCAGGCGCAACTGCCGCCGCACGCGCAGCCGCCCGACGTCGATGCGGTCGATGCGCTCGACGCCTCGCCCGTCCCCACCACCGCGAAGGTGGAGAACATCACCTTCGTGTTGGTGCTCTCACAGCTGGGGCAGACCTGGCGCTCGTCGCGGCTCGCATAACCACCGAAGACGTCAAACGTTTGGCGGCAACTCAGGCAGGAGAACTCGTAGATCGGCACGTCAATATTGTAAGGTTGTGCGCCCAAAAGTTCAGCAGTACGCGCACCTTCTTCTCGAGTGGAACCGAAGCATCAATCTGACCGGGGCACGCTCACTCGAGGAAGTCGAGGCGCTGATCGATGATGCCGGCGTCCTGCTCGAGGCATCCTGGGGTGGCATCACCAGGGTGATCGATATCGGTAGCGGCGGTGGCCTGCCGGCGATCCCGCTGGCGGTCGAGATGCCGCATATCCAGTTCACCCTGTTGGAGGCCAACGCCCGCAAGTGCGCCTTTCTCCAGCACGTGGCCGGGACGCTCGGCCTTGCGAACGTCGCCGTCGCCCCGGGACGGGCGGAGGAGCTCGGCCACCAGCCTGCGCTTCGGGAGCAATTCGATCGGGCGATCTCGAGGGCGGCGGCACGACCGGAGGTGCTGCTGGAGCTGGCCCTTCCCTTCGTTAGAACTGGTGGAGATCTCGTTGCCCAGGTCAGCCCCCTCGACCCGCTCGTCCTCGAGCCGGCCGCCCGCCTCCTCGGCGGCGGGATTCCGCGCCTCGAGCACCCCGCCGGCGGCCATGCCCTCGTGGTGGTGCCGAAGCTGGTTCCCACGCCGGCGCGCTTTCCGCGCCGAAGCGGGCTGCCGGGCCGCAAGCCACTGGCGTAACGCACCGGTTGGGGGCGGCGTTGCATGACCATGAGGTCGGCTCTCCGCCTAATTCCCCTGATGGCAATCGGCGCCGCGGCGGCCTTCCTGCTGGCTGGGCCGCTGACGTCTCTCTACAAGTCCAACGCCGTGGCGGGCCGGCCTCAACCCTCCGCCTCGGGGACCATCGATCCGCACGCCTCGCCAACATCCTGCCCGGCTTCCCTCCCGATGCCAAAGACGGCGACGACCGTCGCACCGCCGGCCGCGCCGGCTCTGCCGTTCCCGGTGTGGGTCAACGAGCCGCTGGGCGCGAAGGTGCGCGCTGGAGCGAGCTCATCGACCGCGCAGCTGGGCATCCTATCGCAGGGCACCCAGGCGACGGCCGATCAGCGCGCGCCCGATGCCTCGGGAAATGTCTGGTACCACGTCAAGCAGGCGAGCCTCTCCGGGTGGGTGCGCTCAGACCTGATCGTGACGACCGCGGTCCACGCGGCAAGCGGGTTCGGTTGGAGCTTGATGCTGCCGCAGGGATACCAGGTCGCCCCCTCGTCCGATCCATCACTGACCACGATCTCGAAGAGCGGCGACGATCTTCCCTTCCTGATTCTTCAAACCAGCGCCTCGGACACGCTGACGGTGCAACTGCCGGCTCAACTCCGCCCCGATGTGGCCCCGGTCGCCGACCACACGACGACGGTGCAGGTCTGGAGCTATACCCCGATCACCGAGCAGGTCTCGAGGGTGGCCCTCAACACCTGCAAAGTCACGTCGGCCTGGGCCCGTCCCGATCAGGGTTGGCCGTTCATGTCATCGGTGTACGTCGAGAAGAAGTACACCAAGACCCATAGCTATCTATTTTCGTTCTTCTCGGCCGATCCCAATTCGCCGTTGGTCAAGCAGGTCCTGGACAGCGTCGCCCTAAGCTAAGCGGGTGAGCAGCGCCACCCGCTGGGAGAAAGCCGCCGAGGCCTACGCCACCGGCGAGCACAAGTCGGGTCGCGAGCTGCAACTGGTCGTCGACTTCGCCGCGCCAACCGGAGGCGAACGTGTGCTCGACGTCGGCACGGGCGCAGGCCACACCGCGCTCGCGCTCGCGCCCCACGCATCGAGCGTCGTCCTGACCGACCCTGTGCCGGCCATGCTGGCGACCGCGCGACGTGTCTTTGGCGAGGTCGGCGTACGAAACGCCGAGTTCGTCGAGGCCGTCGCGGAACGGCTGCCCTTCCAGGACGCGAGCTTCGACATTGTCGCCACCCGATTGGCCGCCCATCACTTCGACGACGTGGCTCTCGCCTTCCACGAGGTGGCGCGCGTGCTACGGCCGGGCGGCGTCTTCATCTTTGTCGACACGCTCGCCCCCGAGGATTCGGAAAGCGCGGCCTACCAGGACGAGGTCGAAACGCTGCGCGATCCGACTCACCGACACATCTACACGCAGCGAGAATGGATCGCGTTTGCCGAAGCGGCCGGCCTCCGCATCGCGAAGCTTGAGGTCGTTTCTAAGGCCCACGACTTCGAGCCGTGGCTGGAACGCGGCGGCGAAGACGCCGCCACGCAGGAGCGAGTCCGTGCCCGTTTCCTCGACGCTCCGGCCTCAGCCGTCCGCGACCTCGAGATCATGGTTGCCGACGGCGATGTGAAGTCGTTTACCGATCGCAAGCTGGTAATGGCGGCACGCCGGTAAGGTTTTCGGTCTTCTAGCTCCGGCCCTCGCGCAGAGAGCTGACCGACTTCGCGATTCGTCGCTGACGGGTTTCCGGCGCCTTGGCGGCCTCGATGGCGATCACGATCCGCTGCTTGTTGCTGAAGGACAGCCCCTCGAAGAAACGCTTCGCGGCGGGTTCACGTGTGAGGGCGCGCGAGAAGTCGGCCGGCACCGTGA
>VBFF01000123.1:2712-4941 GCA_005889285.1 Chloroflexota bacterium | reverse complement strand
GCCAGTGTCGCAAACCGTCACCTACCGGCAGGTCCTCTCCATCAAGCCCTTCCGGTTGCTCTGGATTGGGCAGGCCATCTCCTATTTCGGCGACATGATGAATACGACAGGCCTCGCCATCATGCTCTACCTGGTAACCCACTCACCCTCGATGGTGGCGGTGGGGCTGATCGCCAAGGCGGCGCCCACCGTGCTCTTCGGGTTGGTCGCCGGTGCGCTCGTCGATCGGTTTGACCGGCAACGCGTGATGATTCTCTCCGACATCGCCCGCGCGGTTCTGACGATAACGATTCCGTTCCTGGCGGTGAAATGGCTTCCTGGAGTCTTCGTCGTCGTGTTCTTGGTCGCGACGGCGAGCACGCTCTTCAACCCCGCGAAGCAAGCGATTCTTCCCAGCTTGGTCCCCGGCGATTTCCTCGTCAAGGCCAACAGCTTGATCTCGTCCTCCGAGAAGACCATGGAGCTGCTGGGCTTCTCGATCGCGGGGGTCATCGCCGCGGTGGCGTCCTGGCAACCACTCTTCATCATCGACGCCGCCACCTTCATTATTTCGGCTGTGACGCTCCTCGGTGTCGCTGATCAGGGTCGGCTTCCGGCGCGCACCGTGCGCCTCTTCGAAGACATCGCGGAGGGAAGTCGATTCATCCTGACCAATCGGACCTTGCGATCGACGATGGCGCTGGCGTTCGCCGCGGTCATCTTTGGCAGCTTGACGTTCCCGATCCTGGTCGTCATGTCATACGGCCCCCTGAGGGGTGGCGCCTTTGGGTACGGCGTCCTGGAAGCGGCGATCGGTGCCGGCGCGATCGTTGGTGCACTCGCGGCTCCGGCTGCGATGGCACGATGGCGGGCGGGCGTGCTCATTCTCCTGGGAGTTATTGGCACCGGCATCGCCGGCGCTCTCACGGGGTTCTCCCAGAACATTCCGGCGGCCGCCATCTTCCTGTTCATTAGCGGCGCCGCGAATACGCTCTACTACGTGTCGATGATTTCGGTCACGCAGCGCGAGGCCCCGGACCGCATGCTCGGCCGCGTCATGTCCAGTCGTTTTCTCCTGGTGCAGCTTGGCCTCCTTGCCGGCATGGCCGTGTCGGGGCCCTTGACCGATCGGCTCGGGGCGCCGCTGGTCTTTGTGGTGGCGGGGACCCTCCTGATCTGCGCCGGGGTGGCGGGGTTCGCCTTCCGCGACCTGCGAGAAGCGACGTTTCGCAAGGAACCGGCTTCTCAACCGCTGAAGGCGGCCGCCACCGGCTAGCTGGTGTTCCTCTTCTTCGCGGTCATCGCCGCGGCCCTGGCTGTGGCCGTCCTCATTGGCGGCGACGTCCGCCGGCTGAGCCAACTTCGAATCCGTCACATCGAAGTGTTGCTGGCAGCCTTTGCCACCAAGGTCGCCGTGGCGCTGCTCGGCACGGCGCACACCCCAATCGCGGTCGCCGTCGCCCGGCCGTTGAACGTGATCGGCGCCGTCTTGCTGCTTATCGTCGTCTGGTTCAACCGTCGCATTCCCGGCGCCCTGATTTTCGGCGTCGGCTTGACGCTGAACCTGGTTGTGATCCTCGCCTTCGGCGGCCGCATGCCGGTGCTGGTACCCCGCGATGCCGACCCCAACTCTCCCATCCTGGCCCTGCTTCGGGGTGGGTTGGACCCGCTACACGTCGCCCTGGAGCATCCCCAGGGACTCTGGTTTATCGGCGATATCTTCAACATCCCGAGCATTGGTGGCCATTCGTCACTGGTTAGCATCGGCGACCTCTTGATGGCGGCGGGGGTCGCCTGGCTCATCATCCGTTGCAGCCAGCGCGGGCCCGATCTCCAGCCGGCGTATGGCTCGAGCCCGTCCCAGTAACGAGCCGGTCACGTTTGGCGCATGCCCGGGCTCGGATTCCTCGTTTCAACAGTGGAGAATGCCGCGATGATGCAGCGACGCCGGGTGGATGAGCTGTGGCGGAGCCGAGACTTCCGCGCCCTGGTCTTCCTTGGTGTCCTCGGCATCTTGACCCTGATCCTGGCGTTCGCCATCCGAGGCATTCTGGGGCCCTTCATCCTCGCCGGGATCCTGGCAATGCTGCTGAATCCGGCCGTCAACGCAGCCGAGCGGCGGCGCGTCCCCCGGCTGGCTGCCCTCCTCGCGCTCTACGGCATCATCGCCGCGGTTCTGGCGGCCGCGGTCTACTTCCTGGCGCCCATCGTGACACAGGAGTTCAGCTCGCTCGTCGCGCAAGGCCCGGC
>VBFF01000123.1:0-2587 GCA_005889285.1 Chloroflexota bacterium | reverse complement strand
GAAAACGTCTTCATGCTGGTCAACTGGATCTTCCAGACGGTCCTGGTCCTCCTGGTGGCGTTCTTCCTGGTGAAAGACGCCCGTCTCATTCGGCGATTCTTCCGCGACCTGGTGCCGCAGGGTTACCGAACCGACGCCCATGAGGTCGCGGCCGATGTCTATCGCATGCTGGGCGCCTACATGCGCGGCGAGCTGGTCATCTGCGCTCTCATCGGCTTGGTCACCGGCATTGCGCTCTGGATCGTCGGCGTTCCCTACTCCCTCGCGCTTGGCATCGTCGCCGGCGTGACCGCCTTCATTCCGTTCATCGGCCCGTTCTTGGGCGCCCTCCCCGCGGTCGCCGTCGCCGCCTTCGTCTCGCAGTCTTCGGGCAAGGTGGTCGTGGTGCTGGTCCTCTACTTCGTCATCTCGAACGTCGTCTACAACTTCATCTCACCGAAGGTCTTCGGCGATGCCGTCCACCTGAGCCCGATGCTGATCATCATCGCGTTCGTTGTGGGGGGCTATCTGGGGGGGATCCTCGGGCTCTTCGTCGCGGTTCCGGTTGCCGCCACGCTCCGCATTCTCTTCATCTACGCCCACGAACGCGTTTACGCCTGAGCGTCCCCCACCCTGCCCTCCCCCAGAGGAGGAGGGAAAATTAGTGCCGTGAAGCTGGCCCTCTTGTCCGATATCCATAGCAATCTCGAAGCGCTGGAAGCCGTTCTTCCGGCTCTCCCCGAGGTCGAGCGCATTCTGGTGCTGGGCGACATCGTCGGCTACGGGCCCGATCCGAATGCCGTGATCGCTCGGCTGCGTGCCCTCCGGGCGCGGGCCGTGCTGGGCAACCACGACGCGGCGATGCTTGCTCCGTCCCTGCTTGACTGGTTCAATCCGCACGCGGCGGCTGCCGGCCGGTGGACCCGGGACGCCCTCACGCCCGAGAGCCGGCGCTACCTGGCGCGGCTGCCCAAGTTCGGGCGCTTGGGGCCGCACCGCTACGTGCACGGCAGCCCGCGCAAGCCGTACATGTGGGAATACATCCTGGATGATCTCCAGGCGCTCGAGATTCTGGTGCGGCTCGGTCCGCGTTTATGCTTCTTCGGGCACACGCACCTTCCCCGGATCTTCACGGCAGACGGTGAGGAGGTTCCCGATCCAGGCGAATGGATCACCTTGCCGGCTGCCGCACTTGTCAACCCCGGCAGCGTCGGCCAGCCTCGCGATGGCAACCCGGCCGCGGCCTTCGCGGTCGTCGACCTGAGCCGCCCGGCAGTGCGCTTTGAGCGGGTGCCCTACGACATCGCGAGCACCCAGGCCAAGATCCGGGCGGCGGGGCTGCCCGAGGTCGAGGCCGCGCGGCTGGCCCTCGGCCGGTAGGACCTAGAATGGGGCTTCAATTCATGAAGCTCGTCATCGTTGGCTGCGGCCGGGTAGGCGCCATGGCCGCGATCGCCCTTTCCAAAGCCGGCCACAAGGTTACCGTCATCGACAGCAACCGCCGGGCGTTCGACCGGCTCGGTGACGACTTCGCCGGTGAGATGGTGCTCGGCAACGGGATCGACGAGGACGTCCTTCGCCAGGCGGGGATCGAATCAGCGGACGGCTTCGCCTCCCTGACCAACGGCGACAACCGGAACATCATGGCGGCGCAGATCGCCCGCGAGATTTTCAAGGTGCCGCGCGTGATCACCCGCATCTACGACCCCATGCGTGAGGACGTCTACCGCGAACTCGGCTTGAATACGCTCTGCCCGACGCTCACCGGCGCCAGGCAGATCCATGCCATGCTGAAGGGGTGAGCCCGGCATGTATGTAATCGTCGTTGGCGGCGGCAAGGTAGGCTACTACCTGAGCAAGCACTTGCTCGATCGCGGTTACGAGGTCACCCTGATCGAGAAGGACCCCCGCCGGGCCGAAGTGCTGAATTCGACGCTCGGCGAGATCGTCATGGTCGGCGACGGCGATGAGATGGCGTTCCTCGCCACCACCGGCATGGAACGGGCCGACGTCGTCGTGGCGGTGACCGGGGACGATGAGGACAATCTCGTCACCTGTCAGCTGGCCAAGCGGAAGTTCAACGTGCCCAAGACGGTTGCCCGGGTGAATAACCCGGCCAACGTCCGGATCTTCAAGACCCTCGGGGTCGACGTCGCGCTGAGCGCGACCGAGGTCCTCCTCGACCTGATCGAGTCGGAGCTGGCCAACAAGGAGACCGCCGGCCGCTCAGCGACCCAGGCCTAAAAAGAAAAAAGCCGGCTCATCACCGGCTGTTCAGTTCGACTTAACGCTGCGTTACGCTTTGCCGATCTTGTAGATCTTTGTGCCGCAGGTCGGGCAGGACCCCGTAGTGGCGGGCTTCCCGTTCTTCATCGTGATGTGGACGGGGTCCTTGATGTCGACCTTCTTCTTGCACTTCAGGCAATAACCGGTAATCGCCATGACACTCTCCTTTTGCTGGCTACTGAACGCCCCGTGGCGCCCCCAAAATCGGCCTGATGATAGCACAACCCTCCAATTCGACTCGTATTCAGAAAACGCGGTAAAAACGAGGCTGCTTGGACCTAAGCGGCGTAGCGGGAGAAGATCACGCTCGCGTTGTGGCCAC
>VBFF01000154.1 GCA_005889285.1 Chloroflexota bacterium | reverse complement strand
TCGGATTGGGGGCAATTGCGCCAATGTGCGCGAGGGCCCCAGTCTCAAAGCCCGTATCGTCGCCTGCCTCAACGACGGCCACACAGTTCACATCGACGGCGGACCATCGTACGCTGACAGCCGGCTCTGGTGGCATCAGAGCCAGGGTTGGATGGCACAGGACTTTCTAACTGGCTAGTGGCGCTCGTCAGGCGCCTGTGCACGCAGGCGCTTGACCATTTCCAGCAGCATCTTGTAGGTGATGCTGGCGTTTTCCATCAGCATCGGCTTGACCTCCCAGGAGACGAGCGTCAGGCACACCGTATCGCTTTCGGCCTTAACGTCCGCCGTCCTCGGACCGCCATCGAGCACCGAGATCTCCCCAAAAAACTGACCGGGGCCCATGCTGGCAACCCGCTGGCCGTCGCGGATCACCGCGACGTTGCCTTCCCGAATGATGTAGAGGCCGTGACCCCCGGCGCCGGCCTTGACGATCGTGGCGCCCGAGGCATAGTGCTGCTCCTTGATCAGCTTCCCAAGCATTTCCAGCTCTTTGCGGTCGAGACCGGCAAACAGCGGGACCCGTCGCAGCGACTCGGTGGGATCGGTCTTGACAGCCATCGATTCCTCCAGCGTATGACAGCGCGCCATTACGATACCGCACCCCGTCGTCCGGAGGGAGTTACGTCTGGCTAGCGGCCTCGCACGGCCTCCACCAGCTCCACCTTCATCTCCTCCATCCGCGTACCCAGGTCCTCGAGCTGCTCCTCGGAGAGGACCTTCTTGACTTTGGGGAACAGGTCGTTCTCCTCCTCGCCGACGTGATGCATCACGTCCTCCTTGAGCACCTTGAGATCAGCCGCCCACTGGGCGGTTCTCATGTCGGTCTGCTCGAGGTCCGCGAGGACCATCTTGATCTGCCGGTGTTCCTCGATCGACTCGAGAACCAGGTCGCGAGTCGGCTCCGCGCCTTTCGCCGCCGGATAAAAGATCTTCTCCTCGATCTCGGCATGGATGGTCAGCTCGCGATCCAGCTCCGGGAAGAGCGCTCGGCGATCGTCGCGCTTGTTCTCCAGATCCGAAAAGATCTTCTCAACCTTCTTGTGGTCGTCCTTCAATAGCTGGATGGCGTCCATGTTTTCCAGACCTCCCTGCGTGGCTATATCAAAATCTGATATTCACGATATCAGA
The DNA here is from genome assembly GCA_005889285.1 of Chloroflexota bacterium. Classification (GTDB taxonomy): domain Bacteria; phylum Chloroflexota; class Dormibacteria; order CF-121; family CF-121; genus CF-13. The sequence continues at coordinate 8,109 of VBFF01000154.1, read as the reverse complement.
ATGAGCGCGTCGAGGGCGAGGCCGGGTCAGGCGCCGAGGTGCGCGGCCTGGAACTGGTTGCGAAGGCGCCAGATGCCGTTGACATACGTCCGGCTGCTCGGGTAGATCCCGTATCGCAGGACGCCACTCAGCCCCTGGTAGTAGGCGGCGAGAGCCAGCTTCGGGTCGCGGAGGCGATCCAGATACGACCGCAGCAAGGCGGCGCCGAGCTCGGCGTTGTCGACCGGATTACTAAGGTTGACGCGGCGATGCAGCAGCGCCGGTCCGGCCCAGGCCGCGGTATAGGGCTCGACCTGCATCAGCCCGACGGCGCCGGTATAGGAGCGCGCGGCCTGGTTCCAGCCGCTCTCCCAGTAAGAGACGGCGAGCACGAAGTTGGGATTGAGGCGATGGTGGCGAGCAGCCCGGATCAGAATCGCGCGAGCCTGGGCGGCGGTCAGACGTGGCGCCGGCGCCGGCCGTGTGACCGGGTGCGCGCTGTTCTTATGGGCGGCGTAGGCGGGCTCGGCGGCGATGGCGAGGGTGAGGCTGAGGCTGGCCGCGACCGCGACCGCCAGGCGCGCAATGCTGTGCATGCGACCGAAACGTCATGGCGCCCGGCCGACTTGCTGGTCTTGTGCAAATTGTTGTTAAGGCCCACAGGTCCCTTGACTTTGGGTGGGGCCGAGCATCAAATATGAGCAGCCCGGAGAGGGAGTTCGAATTTTGCTCGGGCAAAAGGAAGGCATAAGCATGCCGGCAGCGACCAAGGAGGAGCAGATCCGTGCCGACACGGCGCGGCTGCATCAGCTGGGCTACGCGCAGCAGCTGTTCCGCGACATGGGAGGCTTCAGCAACTTCGCGATCTCGTTCACTATCATTTCCGTTCTTACCGGCGGGCTCACCCTCTACAGCTACGGCCTCAACCACGGTGGTCCCCAGCAGATGGGCATTGGCTGGCTCCTGGTCGGCGCGATGGTTCTCGTCGTCGCCGCCGCCATGGCGCAGCTCGCGTCCGCGCTACCGACGGCCGGTGCGCTTTACTACCAGGCCGCCAAGCTGGGTAACAAGCACTGGGGCTGGATCACCGGCTGGTTCAACCTGATCGGTCAGATCACCATCACGACCGGCATCGTCTTCGGCAACGCGATCTTCGCCGCCGCGCTCCTCAACGCGTTGTGGAATTACCCGGCCGATCTGACGACCACCTCGGGAAAGATCGGGGTGATCGCGGTCTTCGCGGTCCTGCTTGCGGTCCAGGCCACCATCAATCACGTCGGCGTGAGGCTGGCCGCACGGGCCGCCGATATCAGCGTGTGGTGGCACATCGGGGTGATCGGCGTCCTGCTGGTGGCGGTCGGACTCTTGCATCCGCTGCATCCGCTGAGCTATGCCTTCACCCAGTCCTACGACCAGTCCGGCTTCGGTTCCCCGCTTTACGCCTTTCTCGTCGGCCTGCTGCTGGCGCAGTGGACCTTTACCGGCTACGACGCCTCGGCGCATGTCACCGAAGAGACCGTCAACCCGGCGAGACGCGCGCCCTGGGGGATCGTCAACTCGGTCTTCTGGTCGCTGATCTTCGGCTACCTGATGCTGCTGGCACTCACGCTCGCCATCCCGGACCTGGCGAAGACCGCGGCCAGCACCAACCCGGTGCTCGACATCGTCAAGAACGCCCTCGGCTCCACCGGCGGCCTGCTGCTGTTCGCCGGATTCGTGATCGCGCAGGCGTTCTGCGGGCTGAGTTCCATCACATCGAACTCGCGCATGTTGTTCGCCTTCAGCCGCGACGGAGCACTGCCTGGCTCCAAGTGGCTCCACGTCGTGAGCAAGAAGTACCGCACGCCGGCGCGCGCCATCTGGGTCGCCGCGATCATCGCCTTCATCCCAGCCCTGGCGCAGTTTCCGGTGCCGGCGGTTTACTCGATCGTGGTCTCGATCTCCGTCATCGGGCTTTACGTCTCCTACGTGATCCCGGTCTTGCTGGCGTTGATCTACCCCAAGCGCTGGACGCCTGGACCGTGGAACCTCGGGCGCTACTGGCCGATCGTCGGCTGGGTCGCGGTCGTCTGGGTGGCGTTCATCAGCGTGGTGCTGATGCTCCCCGAGTTCAAAGCCGCCTACACGGGCGACATCATCGGCTGGCTGACCGCGACTGGCACCTGGGCCGGACCATCGGTCGCGATCTTCCTGATCGTGGGTGGGCTCTACTCCCTGCTCTGGGGCCGCCACCACTACACCGGCCCGATCATGATGGGCTCGGAAGACGACATGAAGCGCCTGGAGTCGGAGGTGGAGCGAGGCTCCATCTACCGCGAGCCCGGCGTCACCGAGAAGGCGCCCGCGGCGCAACCCGAGCCGCAACGCGTCTGACCAAGCGATAGGCTAGTGCGAGGCGCGGGCCGGGCCCGCGCCTTTGAACTCCAGGGGAGGGGAGATGGGACGACTCGACGGTAAAGTCGCGTTGATCACCGGCGCCGGCAGCGGGATGGGCCGCGTGGCGACCCAGGCGTTCGTCCGCGAAGGCGCGAAGGTGGTCGCCGCCGATGTCAACGACAAGGCTGTCCATGACACGGTCGCCAACCTCGACGGACAGGCTGTGGCGGTGCTCGGCGACGTCACTCACGATGCCGACGTGGCGGTCTTCGTCGAGACGGCCGTCGGCCGCTTCGGCAAGCTCGACGTCCTCTATAACAACGCCGGCATCTTCGATGAGGCCGATGAATCCGTCCTCACCACGACCGACGCGATCTGGGATCGGACGATGGCGATCAACGTCAAGGGCCTTGCCTTCTGCTGCAAACACGGCATCCCGGAGCTGATCAAGGCCGGGGGCGGCTCGGTGATCAACATTGCCTCCTTCGTCGCCCTGGTCGGGTGCACCGTTCCGCAGGATGCCTACACCGCCAGCAAGGGGGCGGTCATCGCCCTCACGAAATCGCTGGCCGTGCAGTTCGGGCCCAAGGGCATTCGCACCAATGCGATCTGCCCGGGACCGATCGAGACGCCACTGATGCGCGACCTTCTGAAAGACGAAAACAAGAAACGCGTCCGGCTCAATCGGATCCCCATGGGCCGCTTCGGTCACGCCGAGGACATCGTTTCGCTGGCCATCTACCTGGCATCGGACGAGTCGACCTGGACCAATGGCGCTGCCCTCGTCGTCGACGGCGGCATCACCTCGAACTACTTCTGATGGTGACGGTGGATCGGCCCGGCCGCTTGCTGATCGGCGGGACCTGGCGCAGCGGGCAGGACGAGAAGACGTTCGAGATCATCGAGCCCGCCACCTCCGAGGTGATGGCCACGGCCGCGGTCGCGTCGCCCGCCGACGTCGACGCCGCCGTTCGAGCGGCGCGGGGAGCGTTCGAGGGCGGAGCCTGGAGCGAGGCGCCCGCCAGCGCCCGGGCGAAAGTGCTCTACCGGATCGCGGAGCTGATCCGCTCGGAGGCCGATCAGCTGGCGACGCTGGAGGCGCGCAACGCGGGCAAGCCGATCCGCGACGCCCGCGACGAGGTGCTGGGTGCGGCCCAATGTTTCGAGTACTACGCCGGCGCCGCCACCCGGATCTTCGGCGAGACCATCCCGGTGAGCGCGCCGGGCCTCGACTTCACACTGCGCGAGCCGGTCGGCGTGGTCGCGCTCATCGTGCCGTGGAATTTTCCCCTGACGATCGCCTCCTGGAAAGTGGCGCCCGCGCTCGCCGCCGGGAATGCCGCCATCTTGAAGCCCGCCAGCTACACGCCGCTCACCGCGCTGGAATTGGGGCGCATCGCCCTCGAAGCGGGGCTGCCGGAGGGCGTGCTCAACGTGATCACCGGTCCGGGCAGTACCACGGGGAACGCGTTGGCCGGCCACCCGGGTGTCGACAAGATCGCCTTTACCGGCGAAACCCTGACCGGCGTCAGCATCCTCCAGCAGGCTGCCCCCAACATCACACGCGTGTCGCTCGAGCTGGGAGGGAAGTCTCCCAACATCATCTTTGCGGATGCGGATCTCGAGAAGGCCGCCCCGGCCGCGGTCAACAGCGTCTTTGGGAATGCGGGGCAGGACTGCTGCGCCCGCAGCCGTGCCTTTGTCCATCGCTCGATCGCGGAGGAGTTCGATCAGCGGGTCGCGGCCGGCGCACGGAAATTGACCATGGGCGATCCGCTCGATGCCCGCACGGAAATCGGACCCCTCATCTCCATGAAACAGCGCGAGCGGGTGCAGGGCTATATCCAGGTGGGCCGCCAGGAGGGCGCGCGCTTGCTCGCCGGGGGATCGGCGCCGGGCGGTCACCTCGCGGCCGGCAGCTTCCTCGAGCCCACCGTCTTCGACCGGGCCGAGAACGGGATGCGGATCGCGCAGGAGGAGATTTTCGGTCCCGTGCTGACCATCATTCCCTTCGCCGACGAGGATGAGGTCCTGCGCCTGGTCAACGACACACCGTACGGCCTTTCCGGCTCGATCTGGACCCGCGACATCGGCCGCGCGCTGCGCATGGCTCGGGGCGTCAAGACCGGCGTCCTCAGCATCAACAGCAGCCGGAGCGTGCATCAGGAGGCGCCCTTTGGCGGCTACAAGCGCAGCGGCATCGGCCGCGAACTCGGCATGCACGCGCTCCAGCTCTACACCGAAGTCAAGAACGTCTTCGTCAGTCTCGAGTAAGCAGGAGGGATTCGATATGGCGCGCACAGGGACCACGCCGCGCGAACGATCGACCAGCACGCACACGGACCGGACGAACGGACAGTCGCGCCGCCCGGAGAAGACCGCCAAGCTCAGCCTCGAGGAGCTGGTCCGCCAGACCAAGGCGGGCGAGGTCGACACCGTGATCATCGCCATCGCCGACCTCCAAGGACGCCTGATGGGAAAGCGACTGACGGGCCCCTACTTTCTCGACCACGTCGATGAGGGCCTGCACGCGTGCGACTACCTGCTGGCGATGGACATCGACAACGAGCCGCTGCCGGGTTTCAAGTTCACCAACTGGGGCACCGGCTATGGCGACATGCACGGCCATCCCGACCTGTCGACGATTCGACGGCTCCCCTGGCTCGAAAAGACCGCCCTGATCCTCTGCGACGTCGAAACGATGGATGGCAAACCGGTGCCCGTCGCGCCCCGGCAGGTGCTGCGCCGGCAGATCGAGCGCGCCCGCAAGCTGGGGTTCACGCCCAAGACCGGCTCCGAGCTCGAGTTCTATCTCTTCAAAGACACCTACGAGCAGGCCGCCGACAGGGACTACCGCGATTTGCAACCCTACGGCCGCTATATCGAGGACTATCACATTCTGCAAGGCACCAAGGCCGAGTGGTTCAACCGGCTTATCAGAAACGGGATGGAAGGGGCCGGCGTGCCAGTCGAGAACAGCAAGGGAGAGTGGGGCTTCGGACAGCAGGAAATCAACTTGCGCTTTGCCGAATCGTTGGAGATGGCCGACCGGCACGTGGTCTACAAGAACGGCGTCAAGGAGATCGCGGCCCTCAACCAGGTGGCCGTGACCTTTATGGCGAAGTGGTCGATGGCGCAGGCGGGCAGCTCGTTCCATTTGCACTCGTCGCTGTGGGACAGCAAGAGCGACAAGGCGCTCTTCCATTCGTCGAACGGCGGCGCGCATGGCATGTCGCCGTTGTTCCAGCACTACCTCGCCGGGCTGATCGCGCTCGCCCGCGACTTCTCGCTCTTCTACGCGCCGTTCGTGAACTCGTACAAGCGCTACCAGGCGACCTCGTTCGCGCCCACCTCGATCGTGTGGAGCTGGGACAACCGGACCTGCGGCTTCCGGATTATCGGCCACGGCTCGGGGCTGCGTGTCGAGTGCAGGATTCCCGGTGCCGACGCCAACCCATACCTCGCTTTTGCGGCCACTATCGCCGCCGGCCTGCATGGCATCGAGAACAAGCTCGAGCTACCGCCCGAGTTCCATGGCGATGCGTATACCGCCAAGAACCTGCCGCGCGTGCCGGGCAACCTGACCGAGGCGATCAACGCGCTCGAGAAGAGCCAGGTGGCGCGCGAGGCCTTCGGCGACGAGGTGGTTGAGCATTACCTGCACTCGGCGCGGCTCGAGCGACAGAGCTTCGACGGCGCGGTCACCGATTGGGAGCTGCGAAGAAACTTCGAGCGAATCTAAGGCGCGATCGTCCGCCAGGCGCTACCGGTCCATTCCCAGGCGTTGAGGCGAGGGGTGTTGAAATCCCGACTCACGTCCTCGAAGGCGAAGACCGCGCCGTGGTCGCCAGTCGCGCCCACGATTTTCAGGTCGGCGCCGGGGTGGCCGATCAGTTGCAACACCACCCAGTCGCGTCCGTCCCAGCTCCAGGTTTGCATGGGAGCCGGCCCCAGGCTGTTGCTGGTCGTCGTCACCAGCAGCAAACGCCCGGATATCGGGTCGGGGACGAGGGCCATGCTGTGAAAGGCGAAATCGGGCTCCTGTGTCGGCCTGCGTTGTCGCCAGGCGTCACCATCCCAGCTCCAGGTCTGCGATCGGCACTCGAAGCCCGAGCAATCACCGGCGATCGCGAGCAGCGTCCGCGTGTGCGGATCGACGCCGATCGTGGCCACGGGGCTCGCGGGCCCACCGGAGACGCCGCGTTGGCGCCAGGCCGTCCCGTCATAGACCCAGACCTGAATCGGGGCGCGGAAGTGGATGTCTGATGCGACGAGGACCATCTCGCGCAAGTCCGGGTCATAGGTCATGCTGCTCATCAGGCTTGGCGGGGGTGCGGGCCCGCCGAGCGCAACCTCTCGCCAGGTCGATCCGTTCCAGGCCCAGGTGTCGTGGAGCAGCGTCCCATCACCGACGGCTTGACCCCCGAAAAGCAGGATCGCGTGCAGACCCGGGTCCCAGGCGGCCGCCGCGCCGGTCCGGCGTGGCGGTGCGAGCGGTGGGTGCGCCTGCGTCCACTGACGGTTCGACCAGAGCCAGGTCTGGGCGTGGAAGTCGAGGAGCACGACCTCCCCGTGATCGGCGTCGTAGGCGAAAACGGGAACCAAACCAAAGAAGGGGATGCCAGACGGTGATGGCGAACCACCCGCGACGGCCTCCGTCGTGGGCGTGGCGGGTCGTTGCGCGAGCAGCGCGACGGCGAGGGCGAGCGCCAGTGCCAGCGCGCCAAGCAGGAGGCCGCGACGCTGCCGAAGGAGCGCCGTCAGCGGTGGGCCCGGCTGGTCGGCGCGGAGCCACTCCTCGTCGCTCGGCCGCGGCTGGGGCGCGTTCATCCCGTGCCGTTATCTTGCATCCATCCGCTAGGCTTGGCGTGATGGCGAAGCAAACCGCGATCGAGTCGCCGCCGGTGAACGTGTACGAGGCGAATGACCAGCTCACGGTGGCGATCCCGGTCCCTGGCGCGCACCACGACACGACCGAGGTCAGGCTCGACGGTGAGACGCTGACCATCCGCGCGGAGGCGCGCTATCCGCAGGAGCAACAGCACTACCTCCAGCACGAGTGGTCGGTCGGGAGTTCGCATCGCCAAATCAAGCTGCCCAGGCCGGTCCGAGCCAGCGGCGCGAAGGCGATGCTCACCCATGGCATCTTGACGATCTCGTTGCCGATCGGTCGGGAGGACCTGTCGTCGCCGACTCGAGTCCCGGTCACCGAGCCGCCCAGCCACCAGGGCCAGTCACACTAACCGTGCGCGCCGCGGTGGCGCGGTGGACCGTCGCCGAGCTGCTCCACCCGATCCCTTCGCTGCTGACGACCCTGGCCGCGCTGGGCTTTGCCTGGATCTTCGGCATCGGCACGCGCGATCGCCGATTCTGGTGGATCGCCGCCATCATGCTGCTGGTCCAGTTCTCGATCAGTGCCCTCAATGAGTGGGCCGACGCCGATCTCGACCGGCAGGCCGGACGGCGACGGCCGATTCCGCTGGGCCTCGTCCCGCGCGGCGCGGCCCTGGGTGTCGCAGTCGTGTGCGCCGTGGGCGCCTTCCTGCTCTGCGTCCTCGCCGATCTGGGCCCGTTCGCCCTCCTCCTTGTCGGGATCGGGACTGCCTGTGGGTGGGCCTATGACCTCTGGCTCAAGGCCACGCCGCTGAGCTTTGTTCCGTTCGCGACCGCCTTTCCCCTGATGCCATTCTGGATCGGCGTCCTCGCGGGTCGACCGCTGGGCTCGCTGCTGGTCCTCTTCCTTGGCGGCAGCGT
>VBFF01000122.1 GCA_005889285.1 Chloroflexota bacterium | reverse complement strand
TTCCAGGGCACCTATGACTTCACCGCCGACGTCGTCATGGTCGAGGGCCGGCCCAATGCCAAAGCCGGGAGGCGGTACCGCCCGAACCCGCGGCTGGAGCCGGTGACCTGACCGTGCCGAACGTGACCATTGTGGTCGACGTGCTCAACGGCTTCTGCAAGCAGGGGAACCTCGCCTCTCCCCGCTGCGACGCGGCCATCCCAAAGATTCGCGATTCTATCGAGGAGCGCCGGCGGGCGGGCGACCAACTCATCTTCCTGGCGGACACGCACGACCCGAACGACCGGGAGTTCGAAGTCTTTCCCGTGCACTGCGTCCGCGGAACGGTCGAGTCCGAAGTGGTCCCCGAGCTCCAGCCGCTGCTCCGGGATGCGACGTTGATCCGCAAGCGCCGCTACTCCGGCTTCTTCGAAACCGACCTCGAGGCGCGGCTGCGCGCCGCCCACCCCGAGCAGGTCACAGTGCTCGGGGTGTGCACCGACATCTGCGTGCTGCACACCGTCGCCGACCTGCGCAACCGCGACTACCGGGTCGTGGTCCCGGCCTCGGCCGTCGAGACCTTCGACGGGCCGGGCCATGCCGGAGCGCTGGGCGCTGGCTCATCCCAAGGGAGTCCTGGGCGCCCACCTGCTTTAGTTCGTGAGCCTCTCGATATAATATAACCCGTCAACCGCACTAGCTCGTTCTGCATCGACTGCGGCGACGCGCTCAAGCCCGACAGCCGGTTCTGCTCGGGCTGCGGCCGAGCCACAGGCCCCGGCCGGCGTGTCCGTTTCCGCCCCTGGATGGTAGCGCCGGCCGTCTTGCTCGCCATCCTCCTTGTCGTTCTTCCGGGCCTGCTCTACGTGTGGGCCGGCCTGCCCTCCACCTCCAATCTCAGCACCGCCCGCCTGCCCCTCTCGACCCGCATCTACGACCGGACCGGGACCGTCTTGCTGGCCGAAATCCACCAGGGCTCAGAGCGGCGCCACATCGTGCCGCTGAAGCAGGTCGCGCCGGCGATGCAGCAGGCGACCATCGCCGTCGAGGACCGCAGCTTTTACCAGCACGGCGGTCTGAACCTGCTGCGCACCGGCCAGGCCGGCTTGGACGACCTGCTGCACCTTCGGTTCAACCAGGGCGGCAGCACGATCACGCAGCAGCTCGTCAAGAACATCTACCTGTCAGAAGATCGGTCGGTCTTGCGCAAGCTGGACGAGGCGATCCTCGCGGTCGAGATCGAGCATCAGTACTCGAAGGCGCAGATCCTCGAGGCCTATCTCAATCGGATTTACTACGGCAATCGGTCCTATGGGATCGAGGCGGCGGCGCAGACCTATTTCGGCAAGCCCGCGAGCCAGTTGTCGTTGGCCGAGGCCAGCTTCCTCGCCGGCCTGCCACAGGCGCCTACCGAGCTCGATCCCATCACCAACTTCAATGGCGCCAAGGGGCGCCAGCGCGTGGTGCTGGACGCGATGGTTCGCAACCACGCGATCACGCCCGCGCAGGCGGATTCCGCCTACGCGCAGAAGCTCACCCCGCAGAAGGCCTCCACCGCGGACGACGTCAAGGCACCTGGCTTTGTGCACTGGGTCGCCGCGCAGCTGGAGAAGACCTATGGGGGCGAGCTGCTCAAGAACGGCGGATTGACCGTCATCACCTCGCTCGACTGGAACCTGCAGTCGATCGCCGAGCGTCAGGTGCGGGAGAAAGTCATGGCATTACAGGGCCAGCACGTGACGGATGGCGCGCTGGTCGCGCTCGATCCGAAGACCGGCGCGGTGCTCGCCATGGTCGGGTCAGCCGGCCCGGACGTGCCGGGCGGGCAGTACAACATGGCGATCACGCCGCGCCAGCCCGGTTCGGCCTTCAAGATCTTCACCTACACCGCCGCCGTCGAGTCGCAGAAGTTCACCATGGGCTCCTGGGTGCTGGACCAGCCGATCAACGTCCGCATGCCCGACGGCAGCACCTACACGCCGCACAACTACGACGGCTCGTATCACGGGTGGCAGCCGCTGCCCTTCGCCCTGGGCAACTCCTTCAATATTCCGGCCGTCAAAGTCGAACTGGGCACGGGTACGGATCGCGTCGTCGACGTGGCGCGCCGCATGGGCCTGACATCGCTCAATCAGCCGGCCAGTAGTTACCAGCCGAGCTTGACGCTCGGCGGTTATGAAGTGCCGCTGATTGAGATGGCCGCCGGCGCCGGCACGCTGGCCGCGCAGGGCACCTACGAACACCCGCAGCCGATCCTGCGGATCACGGCGCACGACGGCAGCACCCTCTACCGTTTTGATCCAGCTCGCAACGGCAAGCCGGCGCTCAGTCCGCAGGTCAGCTTCATCATGGGGCAGATGCTGTCCGACGACCGCAACCGTTCCCTCGCCTTCGGCCGGAACAGCGATCTCGTGATTCCCGGACACCACGTCGCCGCCAAGACCGGGACGACGAACGACTTCCGCGACAACCTGACCGTCGGCTTCACGCCCAACCTCGCCGTCGCCGTGTGGGTGGGGAACGCGGATCACACGCCGATGCGCAACGTCAGCGGCATCGTCGGCGCGGCGCCGATCTTCCACGGTTTCATGACGCAGGCGCTGAATGGCCAGCCGGACAGCTGGTTTGCCGTTCCTGACGGACTGCACGCGGTGAACATGAACGGCTATACCGCCTACTTATTGCCCGGGACCGACCAGGTGGCGCAGTCGCAGCAACCGCCGGCCCCGGCCGGCTGCGACGAAGGGTGCGGCGGAGGTGGCCAGGGCCAAGGGCGCCACAAGAAGCACGGTTAGCTTCGTTCGCGCGTCGACGTCGGCCCTGAAGGCGGCGGCATTGCGCCGGCGCTCTTCATCGATTCGATTTGCTGCTTGAGCTCGGCAACCTGCCGCTCGAGGCTGGCGACCTGATCGCGGGTCGCGACCGGCATCGATGATCGCATGCCCTCGGACACACGTCGACTGAGGTCCTCGCCGCGGCGTCGGGAGCTTGCTGCGAACTCTTCGAAGCGCCGCCGGCCCTCCTCGCGGCTGACCTGCCCCTGGTGCAACCAGGTCTCGACCAGGCGGTCGCCCTGCTCGAACGCCCAGCTGGCCGCGCCCAGCATGATGGTGAAGCCGTCGCGGATCGCCTCTCGGACGCGTTCGGTGCCTTCGGAATGCTGATGCTGTTCTGCCATGCGCTAAGTTTAGGGCGACCGATGCCCATTTACGAGTATCGCTGCGCCGACTGCGGCAAGCGGCCTTCCATCTTCTTCAAGAGCCTGAGGGCGATCGAGAGCTCGCCGGCGTGTCCCCTCCGCGCGAACGGCCCAGGTCCTCTCCGAAGACAGCCGCCTGGATCGAATGAGCGATAGCGACCTTTCCGACGTCGATGAGAACGACCCCAAGAGCATGGCGCGCTGGGCGAAGAAGATGGGACAGCAGATGGGCGGCGACGAGCTTGGCGAAGACTTCGACCAGGTGGTCGGCGAGATGGAAGAGACGGGGCCCGACGGTGCGACCAATACGGAGGACGACGACCTGTGACCGCCGCCCGCGTCGCGCGCGTTCACGGCCGCGAGATCCTCGATTCCCGCGGGAATCCGACGGTCGAAGTCGACGTCGTCCTGGAGTCGGGGGAGCGTGGTCGCGCAGCCGTCCCCTCAGGGGCATCCACCGGAGCCCACGAGGCCGTCGAGTTGCGCGATGGCGACAAGAGCCGTTACGGCGGCAAGGGCGTCCTCAAGGCGGTGGGCCACGTCAACGAGGAGATCGCCGCTGCGCTGCGCGGTGCCGACGTGACTGACCAGCGGGGCATCGACGAGCGGCTCATCAACCTCGACGGGACGGCGAACAAATCGCGGCTTGGTGCCAATGCCGTGCTGGGCGCCTCTCTGGCGGCGGCGCGCGCCGCGGCGCTCGCCGCGGGCCAGCCGCTCTATCGCTACCTCGCCGCGGGCGGCGAGCTCGCCATGCCGGTTCCGATGATGAACATCCTCAACGGGGGCCGCCATGCGCAGACGAAGGTCGACTTCCAGGAATTCATGGTGGTGCCGGCCGGCGCCCCCAGCTTTTCCGAGGGCCTCCGCTGGGGAACCGAGACCTTTCACGCCCTCAAGGACATCCTTCACGAACGGGGCCTGAGTACCGGCCAGGGCGACGAGGGTGGGTTCGCCCCTGAGCTCGACGCCAACGAGGACGCCATGCGGCTGCTGGTCGGCGCCATCGAGCGCAGCGGCCACCAGCCCGGCCGAGATCTCTTCATCGCCCTCGATCCGGCGGCATCGGAGTTCTACCGTGGTGGTCGCTATGAGCTCACCGGCGAGGGGCGCAGCCTGCCGCCCGGTGAGCTGATCGACCGCTGGGCCGACTGGATCGATCACTACCCGGTGATCTCCATCGAGGACGGCCTCGCCGAGGACGATTGGGAGGGTTGGCAGTCATTGACCAGCCGGCTAGGGAAACGCGTACAGCTGGTCGGCGACGATATCTTCGTCACCAACGTGGTGCGCCTTCGCCGTGGCATCGAGACCGGCGTCGCCAACAGCATCCTGGTCAAGGTCAACCAGATCGGGACCCTGACCGAAACCCTGGAGACGATCGCCACGGCGCGCGGGGCCGGCTACTCCACCGTGATCTCGCACCGATCGGGCGAGACCGAGGACACGTTCATCGCCGACCTGGCCGTCGCCACCGGGGCCGGCCAGATCAAAACGGGGGCGCCGTCACGGTCGGAACGAGTCGCCAAGTACAATCGGCTCCTGCGGATAGAACAAGAGGTGGGTCGAACCGCACCATACCCGAGGCGCGCCGCGTTCGTCCGTGTCTAGACGCCCTCCGCGCGGATTCTTCGAGGGCGGCGAGTCGCCTTTCGGTCGCCTGCCGACAGAGCCCAGTTTTCCCACCATCCGCGTCTCCCGCCGGGGCGTCATCTGGATCATCGTCGTTGCGGCCCTGCTGCTACTCCTGTTTCTTCTGAAGCCCTTCGCGACCCTGTATACCGACTATCTCTGGTTCCGGGCGCTTGGCTTTGGCGGCGTGTTCGGGACGCGCTTTGCGGCCCAGATCTGGTCCTTCTTTATCTTCGCCATCCTCTTCTGGGTGATCGGCGGGGCCAACGTCGTGCTGGCACTCAACGCCAACACCGGCCGGCGGCTGTCGTCGATCGGCATCCGGCAGCGCCCACTGACGGCGCCCTCCACCATCCTCGCCCTGCTCGTGGTCTTCCTTCTTGGCCTCCTCTTCGGCCAGATCGGGGCCGGACAGTGGCAGACGATCCTGACGTTCTTCAACCAGAAGCCCTTCAACGTGCAGGATCCGATCTGGCATCGGGACATTTCGTTCTACGTCTTCACCCTCCCCTTCTACCGTTTGCTGTGGGGTTGGCTGCTGGGCGTGATCATCCTCATGATGCTGATGGTCGCCGGCATCTACTTTTCTCGATCCGGTTTCCAGAGCCTGCAGCTGCCGCCGCGCGCGATCCGCCACCTCTCGGTCCTGTCCGCGGTCTTTGCCGCACTCTGGGCCGTCCATTACCAGCTGGACCTCTACGAATTGCTGTTGAGCAAGCGCGGCTTCGTCTACGGGGTCGGCGCCGCCGACGTCGCCGCCCGAATCCCGGCCTACTGGATCATGACGGTGCTGATGGTGTTGATCGCAGCCGGCCTGCTCGTCAATGCCGCCGGCGCGCGTCTCGCCCCGCTGGCGGCAGCCCTCGTGGTGTGGCTGGGCGCCGCCTTCCTCCTGACCGTCGTGTTCCCGGGCTTCGTCCAGCAGTTCCAGGTCAAGCCCAGCGAGCTCTCCAAAGAAAACACGTACATCAAGAACGAAATCGACTTCACCCGCCAGGCTTACGGGCTGTCGGGCATCGCCGACCGGCCGTTTACGCCGCAGGACACGCTGACCGCCGACAAGGTGGCCAACAACCCACAAACGGTCCAGAATGCGCGCCTCTGGGACCCACAGCTGGCTCTACCGTCCACCCTGGAAAACCTCCAGAGCTTGCGCACCTATTACCAGTTCTATCCGAACGAGGTGGCGGTTGACCGGTACCAACTCGGCGGCCAGTACCTGCAGCTCTTACTCGCCGCGCGCGAGCTGAACCCCGAAAGGGTCACCCAGGTGGCAAACAGCTGGGTCGCGCTCAAGCT
>VBFF01000153.1:6286-15659 GCA_005889285.1 Chloroflexota bacterium | reverse complement strand
AGAGAAAGATGGACGCCGCAAGCACAACGTCATCAAGGTCAAAGAAATGAAACTCCGTCCCAAGATCGGCGAGCATGACTTCCAGACGAAGTTCCACGCTGTCAAGTCGTTCCTGGAAGAAGGCGACAAGGTCAAGCTCACGATCATGTTTCGTGGTCGCGAGATGGTCCACCAGGACATCGGCAAGCGGCTGCTGGAGCGGATGGCGCTAGAACTAAAGCCGATCAGCACGGTGGAGCGCATGCCCCTGCTGGAGGGGCGGAACATGATCATGATCCTGGCGCCGGCAGGCGCTGCGGCGGCCGCTCAGGCTCCGCCGACGCCCCCGCCTCAAGCCCAGGCCCGGAAGAATTAAAGGAGCGATCGATGCCTAAGCTTCGGACTCACCGCGCGTCGGCCAAGCGGTTCCGCGTGACCAAGACCGGCAAGATCATGCGGCCGCACGCCCAAAAGAGCCATCTGCTCGGCCACAAGAGCCCGCGCCGCAAGCGTCAATACAGCAAGCTGCTGGTGCTGACCGGTAAGGACGCTCGGCGGCTGCGCCGGGCAGCGCCTTACCTGAAGAAGAAGGACTGAGATGCCACGCGTCAAGCGCAGCGTCCCGGCCCGCCGCCGCCACAAGAAGATCCTGAACCTCGCCAAGGGTTTCCGGATGACGCACCGGACGCTCTTCCGGCCGGCCAACGAAGCGGTCATGCACGCACTCGAGTACGCCTATCGCGACCGGCGGACGCGCAAGCGCGATATGCGCAAGCTGTGGATCGCCAGGATCAACGCCGCCTCTCGCAGCCAGGGCATGCCCTACAACCAGTTCATGCACGGCCTCAAAGTGGCCGGGGTCAATATCAACCGGAAGATGCTCGCGGACCTGGCGGTCCGGGATTCGCAGTCCTTCAGCGAGCTGGTCGCCGTCGCCAAGGGCGGCCCCAAGGCGTGAACTAGCGCCTACGGAGTTGAACGCCCTGAGCGCTCGATTGAATTGACGCAGGGTGTTGCGGGCGAACTCCAGCGGCTCAGGACGAGCGCGCGCGAGCGCATCGAAGCCGCCACCGATCAGAAGGCCTTAGAAGGCCTGCGCGTGAGCTTGCTCGGGAAGAAAGGCGAGCTCACCACCATCCTGCGACAGCTCGGCGGCCTTCCAGCGTCCGACCGGGCCGCCGCCGGAGCAGAAGCGAACCAGCTCAAAGACGAGATCTTCCAGTGGATCGCCGACCGCATGGGCGGGCTGGAAGCGAAGCGGCACACCGCCCTGGGCGAAACCGAGTGGCTCGACCTGACCTTTGTGCCCAACCCGGTCCGCCGCGGCCATCTGCACCCCCTCACGCTGATCCTCCGGGAGGTGAAGGCGATCTTTTCGCGCCTCGGCTACGAGGTCGCGCTTGGACCGCAGATGGAGGACGAGTTCCACAATTTCGAGGCGCTCAACATCCCCCAGGACCATCCGGCGCGTGACACCATGGACAGCTTCTACGTCGAAGCCGACGACCTGCTCCTGCGCACCCATACCTCGCCGGTGCAGATCCGGTTCATGCAGAGCCACACGCCGCCGATCCGCATCATCGCCCCCGGAGCCGTCTATCGGCGCGACGCCACGGATCCCTCGCACGGTTCGCAGTTCTATCAAGTCGAGGGCCTGGTCGTCGACCACGACATCCGCCTCTCCGACTTGAAGGGCACGATCGAATATTTCGCCCGCTCGCTCTTCGGTCCCGAGCGGCGTATTCGGATCGTGGGCGATCACTTCCCCTTCACCGAGCCGAGCATCGGGGCGGCCGTGTCCTGCGGAATCTGTGGCGGAATCGGTTGCCGCAGCTGTAAGGGCGGCTGGCTGGAGATCCTCGGTGCGGGGATGGTGCACCCGCAAGTCCTCCGCAATGGTGGCATCGACCCCGAGCGCTATTCCGGCTTTGCCTTTGGCGCCGGATTGGACCGGTTGGCGATGCTCAAGTACAACGTCACCGACCTCCGCCTCTTCCTGGAGAACGACGTGCGCTTCTTGAGGCAGTTCTAGGGTGCTGATCTCGCTCAACTGGCTCAAGGAGTATGTCGATATCACGGCTGACGTGCCTGCGCTGGCCGAACGGCTGACGCTCGCCGGCAACGAGGTCGAGCGGATTGCCCAGCAGGAGGTCGACTTCGACGGCGTGGTGGTCGCCGAGGTCAAAAGCCTGCGGCCACTGCCCGGGTCGACAAAGAACCAGATCGCCGGCGTGACGACCGGTGGCTCCATGGTCGAGGTTGTCACCGGCGCGTGGAATATCGCCGTTGGTAACCGGGTGCCGTACGCGATACCCGGTTCGCGCCTTGGCGAGCGGCGAATCGAGACCAAGACGTTTCTCGGTGTTCCATCAGCGGGGATGCTCTGCTCCGCGATCGAGCTCGGCCTGGGGGAGGACGCGGCGAGCATCATGATCCTCGACCCGGGAGCGATCCTGGGGGAGGATCTGCACGCGCTGTATCCCCGTGACACCATCCTCGAGCTCGAGATCAAGTCGAACCGCCCGGATCTCCTATGCCATCTGGGCATCGCGAGAGAGGTGGGCGCCATTTTCAACCTGCCTGTCCACGAGCCGACGATCCCGAAGGGCCGCAGGAGCGATGTCCCCGACCTGGTCCGAATCGACGCGCCCGATGGTTGCCGCCGGTTCGTGGGGTGCCTGATCACTGGAATCACCGTTGCGCCATCGCCTCCCTGGATGCAGGCACGGCTCCGGGCCGCCGGCGTCCGGCCGATCAGCAACATCGTCGACATCACGAACTACGTAATGCTCGAGAGCGGGCAGCCGATGCATGCCTTCGATTACCAACGACTCAAAGGCGGGCGGATCGTCGTCCGGCGCGCTCGTGACGGCGAGGAACTGGCGTGCCTCGACGGGAAGACGCGCCGACTGACCACGCAAGACATGGTTGTGGCCGACACCGTGCGAGCGCAGGGGCTCGCGGGGATCATCGGCGGCGCGGAGAGCGCCGTCCAAGTGGCGACGACCGACATCTTCTTGGAGGCCGCCACCTGGGAGCCACGATCGATCCGCCGGACGGCACGAATGCACGGACTGAGGACCGAAGCCTCGTCGCGGTTTGAAAAAGGATTGAGCCCGGCGCTGAGCCTGCCGGCGGTGGAGCGGGCCGCGGCCCTGGTCGCGGAACTGGCCCGCGGTCGGACAACGCAGTCGACTGATGTCTATCCCGTGCCGCTGACGCCGGTCACGATCGAGCTGGATGGGGATCGGATCGAGCGCGTCCTGGGCGTCGCGGTGGAGCTTGCGGATGCCGCGATCATCCTCGAACGCCTTCGCTTCACCGTGAAGCGGGCCGGCGCCCGGCTGCAGGTGCAACCTCCGCCATTTCGTCTCGACTGCTCGATTCCCGAAGACCTTGTCGAAGAGATCGGCCGAGTCCACGGCTACGATCGCGTGCCGAGCACCCTGCCCGGCGCTCGCATGCCGGTGCGCGACCTGTTCGAGCGCCGGGACGCCGACGAAACGGCTCGCGAGGTGCTCGCCGGCCGAGAGCTCGACGAAGCGGTGACCAGCAGCCTCGTGAGCGCGGAGGGGACGCCCTCGGTTGCCATGCCGTCCGCGGCGCAGCCAATGGTGAAGGTCAAGAATCCGATGGCCGAGAACCGGGACGCCCTGCGCCGGAGCTTGCTGCCCGGCCTGCTCGAGGCGCTGGCTCTGAACGCTCGCCAGGACCAGGGTGCCGCCCGACTCTTCGAGCTCGGCTCGGTCTTCTGGAAGAGCGCCGCGAATGCGGTCGAGGAGCCGCAGGCGCTGGCACTGGCCGCCCACATCCCGGCCGGTGGAGCGGACGCGGCTGTCGCCGAACTGCGCTCGCTGCAGGCGACGCTCGCGACCATACGAGACCGCTTCGCGATCCCGGCAACCGACTTCAAGCAGGCCGAGTTCTCGAGCGAGAATCCCGGTGTCTTCGCCGGTTTTCATCCGGGCCGCACGGGGGAAGTGCTCGACGACGGCGAACCAATCGGGATCGTCGGCGAGGTGCACCCGCAGTTGCTGGCGCAGCTGGGCTTACCCGGCCGGGCGGTGGTTGCCGAGGTCCTTTTCGACCGGTTTTCGGCCGATGGTGGGCGAACGCCGCAGGCCAGGCCCCTACCGCGTTTTCCGGGGGTCCGGCGGGACCTTACGGTGCTGATTCGAGGCAAGATCGCGGCCGGCGACGTCCTGCAAGTTATCCGCCAGCAGGGCGGTTACACGCTGCGGGACATCTCTATGGTGAGTGAATACCAGGGGCCCCAGCTGGAAGCTGGTGCCCGCAGCCTGTCATTCCGTCTGCACTATCAGGCCGATGACCGGACCCTGACGAACGAAGAGGTTGCCACGGTCCAGCAGCGCATCATCGACGGTCTCAAGGCGCGGTTTGGGGCCGAGGTGCGATCCTGATGGACTTTCTGGACCTGATCATCGTTTGCATCCTCTTTGCCAACGTCGGCCTCGGCTGGGCCTTCGGGCTGGTGCGGCGAGTCGTCGCTTTTGCCGGACTCTTCGCCGGGGTAGGCGCCGCCACGCTGACCAGCGCGAACACCTCCACCTATATCGCCACCACCTTTGGCATCACGTCGGCCCTCTGGGCGCACGTGGTCACCTACACCGTGATCGTGACCGCGGCGATCATCCTCTTCGAGGTGCTCGGCGCCGTCTACCAGCGCTACCTCGACGCCATGATCGCGCCGGCCTTTGATCGCGTCACCGGGGTCCTGGCGGGTGCGGTTGTCGGCGCCTTCGAGGTCACCGTCATGTTGATCGTCGGCGTTGGCCTGGTCAACGCCAAGCTGCCGGGAGGCTACGCCTACCCACCGGCGTTCATCACCGCCCAGGATTGGTTCAACAACTCGCTGCTGGCCCCGCACTTCTACGCCTTCGAGCCCCTCACGCGGGCGGTTTTCTCGCTCGTCCTGCCGAGCAGCATCAGCAGCTACTTCACGCAGCTCCTCAGCCACTAGCCCCAGATCGGACTTGCGTCCTCCGCCCTCTCTGACCGAATTCAGGATGCAGACACATACCCTTCCTGCGGACTAAACTCGGTTCGTGGGCGGCTGTACCTTTGGATCAGCCGGATCCGTCTGCTGGGGGGACTGGTGGGTGCCCCTCGTCTTCCTCGGCTTTCTGCTCCTCATAGCGATCGCCGTCATCGCCGGGATCGTTTCGATTCTGCGCAACCCAAACGACGCCCTCCGCTATTACCGCTCGAAGCGAAGCTTGGTGGTGTTGCCCGTGACGTTCGTCGCTTATATGGCATCGTGGCTCATCATCCAGGCGATTCTGCGGCAGACTCACGCCCCGCTCTGGCTGTCACTGCTGGCCGGCGTCGTGCCGTTCAGCGTTTTCATGTTCGGCCTGCGGGCAGATCGGCGCTCACCGCCAGCACCTTAACGGCAGTTGACGTCCATCCAGAGCGGACCTCGACTGATGACGTCGCCCCGTCTACTGCGGGAGTTCTTTGCTAGAGACCCTGTGGTGCTGGCTCGGGACTTGCTCGGTCGTGTTCTCTTCTACAAGACACCGGAGGGCCTGCTGGCAGGGCGCATCGTCGAGACCGAGGCGTACACGGGCGCGGCCGACCCGGCGTCGCACGCCTTCCGCGGTCCGACTGCGCGGAATGCCGTGATGTTCGGCCCGGCCGGCCACGCCTACGTCTACTTCACCTACGGGATGCATTACTGCCTCAACGTCACGGCGGAAGCCCCCGGCACCGCCGGCGCCGTGCTCCTGCGGGCGCTCGAGCCGCTGGCGGGCGTGGAGATGATGCGCGCCCGCGGTGACCACGGCCCGGAGAGCCGGCTGCTGAGCGGTCCCGGCAAGATCGGCCGGGCCTTCGGACTGAGCCTCGATGACAACGGCCGCGACTTCACCCGAGGCCCGCTCGGCCTCGCCGCTGGCACGCCGGTGCCGACTCGTGAGGTGGCCATTTCGCGGCGGATCGGCATCTCGCGCGCGGTCGACCTGCCCTACCGCTTTGCGGTGGCCAGCAGCCGCTCCGTGTCGAAGTGATGCTTAGGGCAGGGTGACGGTGATCATCTGGACCGCTGGGGCGTTCGAGGGGTTGTAGTCGTACGCCTGCACGGTCAGCGTGTGCGTGCTGCCCGAGGAGCCTTTGATCACGAATGTGTAGGGAGCCTGCGTCAACCGGATCGCTTTGTTCGATCCATCCAGGTAGAAATCGACTTCCTTGATCGCTTCATCGTCGGTCGCGGTGGCGGTGACCAGGACGCTGCCGTCCGCCTGCGGCGCCTGTGCCAGGGTCAGCGTCGGCGGCGTGGTTTCCGTGAACAGCTGGCAGTTCTGGGTGGGCGCCTGGGGAGCGTTCTTGTCCTTCATGTCCTCCGGATATCCCGGGGGATAGCTCACGAAGGTTTTGACCGTGGTGAGGTTGGCGGGAATATCGGAGGTAGCGAGCAGTCCGTCCGTGGTGCAGACGCGGAGGGGATGGTACCAGTCGTCCGGCCGGGTCGGGGCGGTGCCCGCGATGAACCAGTCCGAGATGGTCTGGCCGGCGCAATTGGGCGTCGCCAGCAACCCGCTGGCGGCGCACACGGTCACCTTCTTGAGCCCGTCCGGCACAGGGAAGTCCTTCACCGGTCGGTTGGCTTCGTAGCCGTTGAAGATGTCGCGGAAGATCAGCCCCGCACCCTGCACACCCCAGACGACGTTGAGGTTGGAGTTCACGTTGGCCGGGCAGCCACCCGCACAGGTATGGCCCATCCAGGCGCCGACCACCACGTCCGGGTTGTAACCGATCAACCAGGAATCGCGCCAGTTCTCGGTGGTGCCTGTCTTGGCCGCGTAGGGCCGCTTGATGTTGAGCGCCGCGCCGACGGGGCGCAGGATATCGCTGATCATGTAGGCGACCTGGGCGGGAAGCACGCGGACCCCCGTGTTCGGCTTCCACTCCTGCAAGACTTTGCCCTGGCTGTCGACCACCTTGAGGATGACGGTCGGCGCGTGGTAGATGCCGCCTGATGCCAGCACGCCGTAGGCGTTGAAGTGCTGAATCGGCAGGACCTCGCTGGCGCCGATCGCCTGCGCCAGCCCGCGCTCGGGCGTGAGATTGGAGCTCGTCAGACCCATCATGCGTGCCGTCTGGAAGACACGGTCGTAGCCCAGCTGCTTGAGGAGCTGGATGGCCGGGATGTTGCGCGACTCCACCAGCGCACGCCGGATCGTGATGACGCCCTCGTCGCGGTGGTCCCAGTCGACAAAGGGATGGCCGTCGATCTTGCCCTGCTTGTCGAGGATCAGGTTCGAAGGGGCATAGCCGTTGGCCAGCGCCGTGGCGTAGACGTAGATCTTGAAGGACGAGCCCGGTTGCCGCCCCTGTCCATCCGTGATGACGTTGTACTGGCCGCCGATCGCCTGGTCGTAGTAGTTCGCGCTACCAACCATGGCGAGCACTTGGCCGGTGTTGGGGTCGATGACCTCGGCGGCACCGTTGTTGACGTTTCGCGCCTTGAGGTCGGGCCGGTTGACGTTGGTGTAGACGGCCTGCTCGGCGATCTTCTGCACGTTGTAGTCGAGCGTCGTCTGGACCCGAAGGCCACCGCCCGCGACCACGGCTTCCCCGTACTGCTGGCTCAGCTGCCGGAGGACATAGTCGACGAACCAGGGGGCCTTCAAGTCTTTCTGAATGCTCCCGTCCTGAAACCTGAGCGTCTCCTTGACCGACTTGTCGTACTCGAGCTGGCTGATGTAGTGGTCGCGGAGCATGTCGCGCAGGACGAGATCCTGGCGACTCATCGCCTGAGCGGCGGTCGCCGGATTGTACGGGTCGAAACTCGACGGCGCATTCGGGATACCGGCAAGCATGGCGGCCTGGGCGATGTCGAGGTCCTTCGCGGACTTGGCGAAATAGGTCTGGGCCGCGGCCTCGATGCCATAAGCCTGGTGCCCGTAGAAGATCTGGTTGAGGTAAAGCGTCAGGATCTCGTTCTTGGAGAAGCGACGCTCGATCTCAAGCGCCAGGGTCGCCTCTCGGACCTTGCGTTCCAGGGAGTTCGCGCTCCCCACGAACATCCGCTTGACGAGCTGCTGGGTGATCGTGCTGGCGCCCTGCTGCACGCCCTGGTGGGTCAGGTCGGCGATCGCGGCCGCGACGATGCGCGGGAAGTCGATCCCCTGATGGGTGTAGAACTGCCGGTCCTCGAGCGCGATCGTGGCGTCGATCAAGTGCGGGGAGATCGCGGACAGCGGGATCACCGTGCGAATGACGCCGTCGGTGTGCTTGACGTAGAGCAGCACACCGTTACGGTCGTAGATGTTGGTCGCCTGGGCGAGTTCCTTGGGGTTGAGTGAGCTCGGGTTCGGCAGGTCGCGGGTATAGGTCTGGTACTTGTCGACCGCCTCGGCACCGCCACCCAGGCTGAGCATGCCCAGGAGCGTGACCGCGACGATGAGGATCTTGGGCCCGTGGCCGCGCCGCCGCCGCTTGATCCGGCTGATGGCGAGCACACGGATGGCGGCGAGTCGAGCAAACCGGTGCTTCTCAGGCGACACCGCGTCTATAACGGTTGAGATCGTTAAAAAAGCACAGGCATTTTCGTCAACCGCGTATATACTCGGCGTCTAGAACGCGTGACGAACCGATGAAGAAGCGACAAAACCCTGATCACGGCGCCTGGGACGCCATCAGTGCGGGCGCTGTGGAGATCGTCGACCGCGAGCATTTGAAGAGTCGCATCGAGCATGGCGACCGGTTGCGCGTCAAGCTGGGCCTCGATCCCACCCGCCCCGACATCCACCTCGGCCACACCGTGGTCCTGCGAGCATTGCGTCGCTACCAGGCACATGGCCACAAGGCGGTGCTGATCATCGGCGACTGGACGGCGCGGATTGGCGATCCCTCCGGCCAGAACGTCACCCGTCCGCAACTGACGAAGGACGAGGTTACAGCCGCCGCGCGCACCTATCTGGACCAGGCCTGGAAGATTCTCGATCAGGCCGAGACCGAGATCCGCTACCAATCCGAGTGGTTCGACCGGATGCGTCTCGAGGACGTGGTGCAATTGATGAGCCGGTACACGGTCGCGCGCATGCTGGCGCGGGACGATTTCGCCAAGCGCACCAGGGAGGGCCGGCCGGTCGGCATGCACGAGTTGCTCTACCCGCTGCTGCAGGCGTATGACTCGGTGGCGGTCAAGTCGGATCTCGAACTCGGTGGCACCGACCAGACCTTCAACCTGCTGGTCGGCCGCGACATCCAGGAGGCGTACGGCCATCCCCCCCAGGACATCCAGACGATGCCGTTGCTCGAAGGGCTCGACGGCGTCCAGAAAATGAGCAAGAGCCTGGACAACTACATCGGCATCGACGAGCCGCCTGAGGTGATGTACCGCAAGGCGATGGCGGTGCCGGATAATCTG
>VBFF01000153.1:0-6280 GCA_005889285.1 Chloroflexota bacterium | reverse complement strand
ACGACCGATGCCACCCCGGCCGAGATCGCTGAGGACGCGCGGGCTTTACGTGACGGCACGAACCCTAAGGACGTCAAGCAGCGGCTCGCTGAGCGCCTCGTCAACCAGTTCCATCCCGGGGCCGCGCCCGATGCCTACCGCCACGAGGGCGGCGCGTTTCGCAACGCCGGGCCGCAGGAGCAGTCGATTGCCCCGGGCGAGCGCACCATTGCGCAGCTCTTTGTCGAGGCTGGGCTCGCGAGCAGCAAGAGCGAGGCCCGCCGGCTGGCCGGCCAGCGAGGGATCAGCATCAACGATCAACCGGTGAGCTCGACAGAAGAGAAGGTCACGCCCGAGGACGGCTGGATTTTGCGGCGCGGATCGCATCGAGTCGTGCGCCTGAAGCTGCGTTAAACTTCCCGACGGGGAAAGATGTCAGGACATTCCAAGTGGTCGTCGATCAAGCACAAGAAGGCCCTCACGGACGCGAAGAAGGGCCAGCAGTTCACCAAGATGGCCCGCGAGATCACCATCGCCGCCCGTGAGGGTGGGGGGAGCCCGGACGGCAACTATCGTCTCCGCCTGGCGATGGAGAAGGCGCGCGACGTCAACATGCCGCAGGACAACGTCACGCGCGCCATCAAACGTGGTACCGGCGAGCTGGGTGGCGCGACGCTGGAGGAGCTCCGCTTCGAGGGCTATGGACCCCATGGCGTGGCGATCATGGTCGACACGCTGACCGACAACCGCAACCGGACCAGCGGCGAAATCCGGAATCTTTTCAGCCGGGCCGGGGGCAACCTCGGTGCCACCGGCAGCGTGGCCTGGATGTTCACGCGGCAGGGCCAGATCGTCATCGATGCCAACGGGCGGGACCCGGACGAGGTCGGGCTGGAGGCGATCGACATGGGCGCCGGCGACGCGCGGGTCGACGGCAAGACCGTCGACATCGTCACCGACCCCGCACGGCTGGAGTCGCTCCAGCAGGGCCTGAAGAAGAAGGGCTACAAGATCGACTCGGCGGAGGTGACGATGAACGCCTCGCAGCTCGTTTTACTGAATGAAGCGACGGCGCCCTCCATTCTCAAACTGCTGGATGCTCTCGAAGAGCACGACGACGTGCAGGCCGTCTATTCCAACATGGATGTTCCGGCCGACGTCCTGGAACGCATCAGCGAACGTGTCTAGGTGGTGACCGGCAACGACGGGCTCCTGGTGCTGGGCATCGACCCCGGCCTGGCGGACACCGGCTACGGCGCGGTGCGCCGGCAGAACGGCCGCCTTTTCCTGGTCACCTGCGGCACGGTCAAGACCCCCGCCAACATCTCGGAGCCGAAGCGGCTGGGACTTCTCGCCGAGCAGCTCCGGGCGCTGATGGCGGAGCTTCGCCCGCAGGCCGCCGCCTTCGAGGAACTCTTTTTCAGCAAGAACGTCCGCACCGCGATGGCGGTCGGCCAGGCCCGCGGGGTCGCCCTACTGTCCGCCGTGGAGGCGGGGGCGGCGGTGCACGAGTACACACCCAACCAGGTCAAGCTCTCGGTCACCGGCTACGGCGGCGCCACCAAAGGCCAGATGCTGAAAATGGTCCAATCGCTGCTCGCCACGCGCGAGCTGCCTCGCTCCGATGACGCGATCGACGCGCTCGCGGTCGCCATCTGTCACCACCACAGCGGCCGGCTCCGCATGCTCATTAGCCGGGCGCCCGCGCCGGCCGTCGTGCGCCCTTGATCGCGACCCTCGAGGGCGTGTTAGCGCAGCGGGCGTCCGACTGGGTGATTGTCGACGTCCACGGCGTCGGCTACCTGGTGACGGTCGGCAGCCGCACCCTGACGGAGCTGCCGCGCGCGGGTGAGCGGGTCCGTCTCTATACCTATACGTATGTGCGCGAGGACGCCCTCGGCCTCTTCGGCTTTCTCAGCCAGGAGGAGTTGGCGTTCTTCAAGCTGCTCCTCTCGGTCAAGGGAATCGGCCCCAAGGCGGCGCTCGGGATCCTCAGCCGCGCCGAGCTACGCGTCTTGAAACGGGCGGTTCTACAGGACGATGCCGCCTTGCTAGCCACCGTCCCCGGCATCGGCCCCAAGACCGCCGCCCGCGTCGTGCTGGAGCTCAAAGGGAAACTGAAGGACGAGATCTTCGGCGAAGAGGCGCGGCTACCGGCGGCGTCCGGAAGCGATCCCATGGCCCAGGCCTTGCAAGTGCTGACCGGCCTGGGCTACACCCCGGCCGAGGCCAAGGAAGCGGTACGCAAGGCCAGCGGCGGCAACGGTGGTAGCCACTCGGTCGAGCAGCTGGTGACGGTTGCGCTGAAGGGGCTCGATCGCGGATGAGCGAGCGCGTCATCACCGCCGAGGAGCGCAGCGAAGACAAAGAATTCGAATGGAGCCTGCGCCCGCGTCGCCTTGCCGAGTTCATCGGTCAGGAAGGCGTCAAGGCGAACATGGAGATCCTGATCTCGGCGGCGCGCGGCCGCAACGAGCCGATCGAGCACATCCTGATCGCGGGACCGCCCGGTCTGGGGAAGACGACGCTCGCCAACATCATGGCGAACGAGATGGGGGTCAACATCCGCACCACCTCCGGCCCGGCGATCGAGCACCAGGGCGCCCTCGCCTCCATCCTGACCAACCTGGAGGACCGCGACATCTTCTTCATCGATGAGATCCACCGCCTGGCCCGGCCGGTCGAGGAATCCCTCTACCCGGCCATGGAGGACTTCAAGTTCGACTTCGTCAGCGGCAAGGGTGCCGGAGCGCAGACCTTCCGGCTGCAGCTGCCGCGTTTCACCGTTATCGGCGCGACCACCCGGCAGGGGATGCTCTCGGCCCCGCTGCGCGACCGGTTCGGGGCCGTGTACCCGCTCTACTTCTACGGCACCGACGAGCTGTTTGCCATCGTCATGCGGTCCGCCGCCCTCCTGAAGGTCGCGATCGACGACCCCGGCGCCCGCATCATCGCCAGCCGCGCCAGGGGCACGCCGCGCGTTGCGAACCGGCTGCTACGGCGCGTTCGAGACTATGCCCAGGTGCGGGCGCAGGGACGGATCGACGAGCGGATCGCGCTCGACGCGCTGGCCATGCTCGAGGTCGATGAGCTCGGCCTCGACACCATCGACCGGCGCATCCTTCGCACGATCGTCGAGAAGTACGAGGGCGGACCCGTCGGGCTCGACACGATCGCGGTGTCGGTATCGGAGGACCCGGAGACGGTGGAGGATGTCTACGAACCATTCCTGATGCAACTCGGCTTTCTGGCGCGGACGCCCCGCGGGCGGGTCGCGACCAAGCTCGCGTACGAGCACCTCGGCCTGATACAGGCGAACACCGGCGACCAGCCTCGACTCTTCTGAGCCCCCACCCTGCCCTCCCCCGCAAGCGGGGGAGGGAACAATTGCGATGAGAACCGACGACTTCGACTATCAGCTACCAACCGAGCTGATCGCCCAGCATCCGCCGGCCGAGCGCGATGCCGCCCGCATGCTGGTACTCGATCCATCGAGTGGCCTCGTTGATCGCACCGTCCGGGACCTACCGGAGTACCTGGAGGCCGGCGATGTCCTGGTGCTCAACGACAGCCGCGTGTTGCCCGCGC
Source organism: Chloroflexota bacterium (assembly GCA_005889285.1). Classification (GTDB taxonomy): domain Bacteria; phylum Chloroflexota; class Dormibacteria; order CF-121; family CF-121; genus CF-13. The sequence goes on along the minus strand of VBFF01000153.1, from coordinate 2,713 downwards.
GGCTGATCGGACGGCGTCGCGATGGGGGAGAGGCGGAGGTGCTCCTGCTGCGCCCGCTGCCTGAGGGTCACTCCCGCTGGGAGGCGCTGATCAGGCCGGCCCGCCGGCTGGACCTCGGCTCGCGGGTCACGTTCGACAACTCGGCGCTCGCTGTCGCCATCGAGGCGCGGGACGGAGAGACGGCGACCGTGCGGCTCGACGGCGTCGCCGATCCGCTTTCGGAAGTCCGCCGCATCGGAGAGATGCCCACGCCGCCCTACATCAAGGAGCGTCTGGTGGACCGCGAGCGGTACCAGACGGTGTACGCGCGCGCGGAGGGATCGGCGGCGGCGCCGACGGCCGGCCTGCACTTCACGCCCGAGCTATTGTCGGCGGTCCGCGATCGCGGGGTGGGCGTTGCCTTTGTGACGCTGCACGTCGGCCTCGATACCTTCCGGCCCGTCCGCGTCGATGATCCGGCGGAGCACCGAATCCATCGCGAGTGGTACCGGATCGACGAGGCATCGGCAGGCGCGATCAATCAGGCCCACCGGGAGGGCGGACGGGTGATCGCGGTCGGTACCACTTGCGTCCGGGTGCTCGAAAGTGCTGCTACGAATGGTCGCGTGGCTGCGGGGGAGGGATGGACAGGGCTCTTCATCCTGCCCGGCTATCGCTTTCGTGTCGTTGACGCGATGCTCACCAACTTTCATCTGCCGAGGAGCACGTTGCTCATGCTTGTCAGCGCCTTTGCGGGACGCGACCGTGTCCTGGCGGCGTACGCGGCGGCGATCGAGCGGCGCTACCGCTTTTACAGCTTCGGCGATTGCATGTTGATCACGAGCCCCCACCCTGCCCTCCCCCGCGAGCGGGGGAGGGAATAATGTTCGAGCTGCTGGCGGAGGAGGGGGGCACACGGCGCGGGCGACTGCGTACCGCTCACGGCCTGATCGACACGCCGGCCTTCATGCCCGTTGGCACCCAGGCGACTGTCAAAGCGCTCACACCACAAGAGGTTCATGAGCTGGGCGCCCAGGTGCTGCTTGCCAACACCTACCACCTGGCGCTACGGCCCGGCGCCGAGCGAATCAAAGGCCTCGGCGGCCTCCACCAGTTCATGGGCTGGGATGGCTCGATCCTGACCGACAGCGGGGGATTCCAGGTGTTCAGCCTCGACCACCTGGTGAAGGTCAGCGATGAAGGCGCCATCTTCCGCTCGCATCTCGACGGCAGCGAGCAGCGTTTCACGCCTGAGTCGGTGATGGCGATCCAGCGCGACCTTGGATCGGATATCGCGATGGCGTTTGACCAGCCGGTCTCATGGCCGGCAGCCACCGAAACGGCCCGTGGGGCGATGGAGCGCACGCATCGCTGGGCGGCCCGCTGCCTTGCCGCCCAACCGGCTGACGGCCAGCTTCGCTTCGGGATCGTCCAGGGCGGGTTCGATGATGACCTTCGCACGGAAAGCGCCGGGGTCCTCGCCCAACAGCCGTTCGACGGCTTCGGCATTGGCGGCCTGAGCCTGGGGGAGCCGAAGTCGGTCACGTATCGCTTGCTCTCCCTGCAGACAGCGGTCTTACCACGCGATCGCCCGCGCTACCTCATGGGTGTGGGCACGCCCGGCGACCTCGTCGAGGCGATCGCCCGCGGTGTCGACATGTTCGATTGCGTCCTGCCCACCCGGATTGCCCGCAACGGATCGATCCTGACGCGTGGCGGCCGGATCAACCTCCGCAATCGCCGGTTCATCGATGACAGCGGCCCACCCGACGAGGGGTGCGACTGCTATACCTGCCGGCGTTTTTCACGCGCCTACCTGCGGCACCTCTTCATGGCGGGAGAAATCCTGGGTCACCGGCTGGCATCGATCCACAACCTGCGCGTCCTCGTGCGACTGGTCACAGAGATCCGGCAGTCCATCGGGAGCGGTGGGGTGGGAAAGACGATTGCGTCGCTGCGTGATCAGTGGGCGCTCGCGCCGTTGCCCTGAGCGCTTTAAGAGTTTCTCATCGGGCCTCACTTATACTTCCCTCGCATGCGCGTCGATCGTCGACTCCTGGCACTGATTGCCGTCGTTGCCGTGATTGCCATCTTCATCGACGGGTTCGCCTACGTCTACCGGCTGGCCACCAATCAGCCGTTGACCGGCCCGATCCGCGGCGTACCGACGCTCTCCATTCCCTTCCTGGGCTTCCAGCAGCAGATCTTTGTCCACAAGGGACTTGACTTGCAGGGCGGGACGCACCTCGAGCTCGAGATCACCAACGTACGATCCGGGATAACCCCGTCGGCCGCCCGCGACATCGCGGTCTCGATCATCGAGCGCCGCGTCAACAGCAGCGGCTATGCGGAGTCGGTCGTCCGACCTGAGGGCGAGAACCGAATCATCGTCGAGCTGCCCGGCGTCAACCTGGAGCAGGCCAAATCGATCCTGGGCAAGACCTCCTACCTCACCATCTGGAAGTGGGAGCCCGGAACGCCCGACGCCGCGACGCTCCAGCAGTTGAATCCGACCGATGCCCAGAAGTATCCCGGCTACAAACCGGTGTTCACGCAGATCGACGGGAGCATGATCACCAATGCGAGCCGCTCCACGGATCCGAACACGAACACGCCCGACGTCAGCATCTCGTTCAACTCGAAAGGCAGCGACCTGTTCTGCGCGTTTACGCGCGATCGCGTCACCCACCCGCAGGGCGATCCGCAAAACAAGCTGGCGATCTTCATCGACAAG
>VBFF01000166.1 GCA_005889285.1 Chloroflexota bacterium | reverse complement strand
CACTTGGGGCAGGTGAGCCGGTCGACCTCTTCGCCGACGCCGGCGCGCGGCGACGGAAGGGCGACATACCTCGTTTTGGGACGAAACATGGGTTAAGCCGCGGCCCTGACGGGCGCGCCTTCCCACTTGATGACGCAAGCACCCCAGGTCAGCCCGGCCCCGAACCCGACAAGGACGAGATGATCGCCGGATTTGAGCCGGCCGGCGGCCAGCGCATCCTTGAGCGCGAGCGGAATCGACGCGGTCGAGGTGTTGCCGTAGTTGGCGATCTCGTTGACCATGACGTCGGCACCCACGCCCAGCCGCTTACCGGCGGCCTCGATGATGCGGGCATTGGCCTGGTGCGGGACGATCAGCTTGACGTCCTCGAGGGGGACGTTGGCCTTCTCCAGCGCCTGGAGGGTGGCCTGGGCGAGGATTTCGGTGGCGAAGCGGAAGACTTTGCGACCGTCCATGCGGATTTCGGGACGGCCGCGGCCTTCCGGGCCGTCGGCACCGGGCGCGACATAGATAAGGTCGCCGCCGGAACCGTCCGATCCCAATACCGATGACTTGATGCCGGCGCCGTTGCTGCTCGGCCCCAACACGACAGCGCCCGCGCCGTCACCGAAGACGACGCAGGTGCCTCGATCCTTGAAGTTGAGGATCTTCGTGAGCGTCTCGCTGCCGATCACGATCGCCTGTTTGGACTCGCCCCCACTGACGAAGCGGTCGGCAATGCTCATCGCGTAAAGGAAGCCGGTGCAGGCCGCCTGCACATCGAACGCGGGTCCGTGCGCACCCAGCCGTTCCTGAACGCGAGACGCGACCGAGGGGAACATCGAGTCGGGCGTCGAGGTGCTGCACACGATGAGGTCGGTGTCCTGCGGGCGCAAGCCGGCTACGCGCAGCGCGTCCCGGGCGGCTTCAGCGGCCAGGTCGGTGGCCGTCTCGTTAACGGCCGCGATCCGTCGCTCGTGGATACCGGTCCGCTCGCGGATCCACGTATCGGATGTCTCGACGATCTTCTCGAGGTCAGCGTTGGTCAGGATGCCGGACGGAACATAGCTGCCGACCGACTTGATGCTGGTAAGCATGCCTCTCCCCGGCTAAAGAATCTGGCTGACCAGTATATACCGGCATCCTCAGAGTGGTTACGCCTTTTCACCCAGCGTCAACAGGACCGTTTCGGGCTCCGCTCCGGCGTTTAAAAGCCTCTGGGCCCGGGGTATATCGGCGACCGGAAAAACCAAATTTGAAGGAGGTCATGTCATGAGCAGCGTGATTCGTTGGTCACCAATCAGTGACCTGATGTCACTCCATAACGCCATGGATCGCCTCTTCGGCGACACCTTCGGCGTTCCCGGACCGTCGCGGTCGGTTGGGGCGGTGGGCGAAGGGTACCTGCCCCTGGACGTTTACCAGACCGACAAAGAGTGGGTGATCCGGGCCGCCGTGCCGGGGGTCGACCCCAGCGCGGTCGAGGTTACGTTCGATGCCGGTCAGATCACCATCAAGGGCGAGATCAAGCCGCCGGCCGATGCGCGGCCCGAGCAATACTGGCTGCGCGAGAACTTCGCCGGTAAGTTCAGCCGCCAGGTCACACTTCCCGAAGACGCCGTCGGGGAGCAGGCAAGGGCGCAGTTCGTGAACGGCATGCTGATCCTGACCGTGCCCAGGGCGCAAGCGGCCAAGCCGAAGTCGGTCAAGATCCCGATTTCGGGCGGGTCAGCGAGTGGCAACGGCGAACAGGCGCAGCTCGGGGTCGTCTCCCAGAAGAAATAGGGGTCGCCCCGCAGCCGAAAAGCCGCCTTCGGGGCGGCTTTTTCATGCCAGCACGGTGACTTGGAAGTGGCGCTCGCGCGGCCCGTCGAAGTCGGCGAAGTAGATGCCCTGCCAGCGTCCGAGCGCGAGGCGCCCGTTGCGCACCGGCACCGATTGCGAGCTCCCCACCAGCGTGGCTTTGACGTGGGCCGCGGCGTTGCCCTCGGCGTGCCGGTAGCCGTTCTCCCAGGGGACGAGCGCCTCGAGCGTGGCGAGGATGTCGGACAGGGCGTCCGGGTCCGCGTTCTCGTTGATGAAAACCCCCGCAGTGGTGTGCGGCACGTAGACCTGGCAGAGCCCGGTCTGGACGCCGCTTTCGCGCACCACTTCTTGGACCCGCTCCGTGATGTCGATCGCGTCCGCGCGCCTCCCGGACCGCACCTCGAGCGTGTCGATCTTAGCCGCGCTGCCCATGAACGACATCGTAACAATGGGTGTCCCGATCTCCCACCGTGCTGACCCGCACCCGATAATGGCGCAACGTGTCACGCGATCTGCCGATCGGAAACGGGTCCCTGCTGGTCAACTTCGATCGCAACTACCAGTTGCGCGACATCTATTACCCGCGCGTCGGCCAGGAGAACCACACCAGCGGCGAGCCCTGCCGCTTCGGTATCTGGGTGGAGGGGCGCTTCAGCTGGCTGGATGACCCGGCCTGGTCGCGCAACCTCGTCTACCTTCCCGACACCCTGGTTACGAACGTCACCCTTCGTCATCCGGATCTCACGCTCAGCCTGACCTTCAACGACACGGTCGACCTCGGCCGCGACATGCTCCTGCGCCGGGTCACGGTCCACAACGAGGGCCCGGAGCGGGAGGTTCGGCTCTTCTTCCATTACGACTGGCACATCTACGGCACCGAAGTCGGCGACACCGTGATGTACTACCCGGCCGTCAAAGGTCTGGTCGCCTACAAGGGTCAGCGCTGCTTCGCTGCCTGCGGCCAGGTCGGCGATCGTATCGGGCTGGACGGCTACGCCTGCGGCAAGAAAGACGTCGGGGGGGCGCAGGGAACCTGGCGGGACGCCGAAGATGGCGAGCTCGGCAACAACCCCATCGAGCAGGGATCGGTCGACATGACGCTCGCGCTCAAGGTCGGCCGTATCGCAGAGGGACAAACCGCGACTGCCTACCACTGGCTGATCGCCGCGCGCAACCTTGCCGAGCTGCAGACCGTCGCCGACGTCGTCACCCTGCGGGGTCCCGAGGCGTTTCTCGAGCGCACGCGATCCTACTGGATCGCCTGGGTCAATAAGGAAGAGCGCGAGTTCGGGGACCTCTCGCCACAGGTCGTTGTGGTGCGGACCCAGATCGACAGCGGCGGCGCCGTGCTCGCCGCCAACGACACCGACATCATCAAGTTCGCCCGCGACACCTACAGCTATATGTGGCCGCGCGACGCCGCGCTTGCCGTCTACGCCATGGACCAGGCCGGCTATGTCGACGTCCCCCGGCGGTTCTTCGAGCTCTGCGCGCGGATCGTGACCAAGGATGGCTATTTCCGCCACAAGTACACGCCGGCGGGCGATCCGGGCAGCAGCTGGCATCCCTGGGTCGATGCCACCGGCAAGCCGCAGTACCCGATCCAGGAGGACGAGACCGGCCTGGTCCTCTTCGCCCTCTGGCAGCACTATGATCGCCATCGCGACTTCGAGTTCTTCAAGGCCTATTACCGGCCGTTGATCATCCTGGTCGGCGATTTCCTGGCCAGCTACATCGACCCCCTCACCGGGTTGCCACAGCCCAGCTACGACCTCTGGGAGGAGCGTCGCGGGGTGATGAGCTTCACGGTGGCCACGGTCTGGGCCGGCCTGCGGGCGGCCCTTTACGGGGAGATGACATTGGCCGACCGCTACCGTGGTGTGGCCGACGGGATCCGGCAGGGCACGCTGCGCTTCCTCTTCGATCCCGAGCTGAACCGATTCATCCGCCGCATCTATGTCCGAGCGGACGGGACGACGGCACGCGACCTGACGATCGACTCCAGCGTCTACGGGCTTTGGTACTTTGGCATGTTCGCGGCCGACGATCCGCAGATCGTCAGCACGATGAAGGCGGTCTACGAGCGCCTCTGGTGCAAGAGCCCGGTTGGCGGCATCGCGCGCTACGAGAACGACTGGTATTACCAGGTGAGCCAGGACATCGCCAACGTCCCCGGCAACCCGTGGTTCATCTGCACCATGTGGTACGGGCAGTGGCTGGTGAGCCAGGCGCGCTCGCTGGACGACCTCAAGAAGGCGCACGAGATCCTGGAGTGGGTTGCGGGGGCGGCCTTCCCAAGCGGCGTGCTCTCCGAGCAGCTCGACCCCTACACCAAGGCCCCCATCTCGGTCTCACCGCTGACCTGGAGCCACGCCACGCTGGTGTCGTTGGTCAACGAGTACGTTCGCAAGCGCAAGGCGCTGACGGCCTAGGGCCAAGACCCGATGTTTGGCTTGCGCTCGCTTTGCTATCCTCGACTGCGTGCACGGCGTGGTGGCGGCGATCAAGGCGGATTTCGGCTGCCTGTTCGTCGCCGCGCTCTTCATCATCATCATGGCGTCGACGATCATCTTTGCGACGATCCTCACGCCACCCGCCCATAACCCCTTCGTCTGATGTCTGCTTCATTCCGGCGTTTGATGGAGGACAGCCGCGAGATGTCGCGGCGGAGCTTTTTGGCAATCACCGGCTGGGTTGGCTTTTCCGTTGCCTCGGCGATCGCCCTTTACCAGAGTCTCAAGTTCATCTACCCCAACGCGACCTACGAGGATCCGCCGGCCTTCAAGGCGGACGCACCGACCGTTTATGCGGTCGGGTCGACGACGGTCCTCATCGACAAGCGGGTCGTCATCAATCACGATCCAAACGGCTTCTACGCGATCAGTTTGATCTGCACCCACCTGGGATGCACGCCGCGCTACTTCGACGACGTCACCAGCGACCTGGTCAATGCCGGCACGTCGATTTCCAAGGACCCGGATACCGGCCAGCAGGCGACCAAAGCCAACGCGGCATTGCCCGGCTTCAAGTGCCCCTGCCACGGCAGCCGGTACTTCCGCGACGCCATCAACTTCTTCGGGCCGGCGCCCCGGCCGATGGACCGCGTCCACCTCGAGGTGGCCCCGGATGGGAAACTGTTGATCGACCGCTCCGTCATCGTGGATCGCGCCTTCCGCCTGAAAGTCTGATCAGCTAGCCAGGAGGGTTCATGACCGTTATCCGTGCGGCGCTGGATGAGATGTTCGCGGTCATCGGCCAGATGGTTGGCTCGGTCTTCCGTCACGGCCTTCCGCTCACCGACAAGATCGCGGCCCGCACGGCGCTCACGAACTTTTTCCTTCACATCCATCCGGTCCGCGTACGCCGCTCCTGGATCCGGATGTCGTACACGCTCTGCCTCGGCGGATTGTCCTTCTTCCTCTTCATCGTGCTGACCGTCACCGGGCTCTTCCTGATGTTCTATTACGTGCCCTCCACCAGTCACGCTTACCAGGACATGCGCGACCTGCAGTTCGTCGTCACCTTCGGCGGCGTCATCCGCAACATGCACCGCTGGGCGGCGCACGCGATGGTGATCACGGTCTGGCTCCACATGGCGCGCGTGTTCTTGACCGGGTCCTACAAGAAGCCCCGCGAGTTCAACTGGGGCGTCGGCACGCTGCTGTTGCTGATCACGCTGCTGCTGAGCTTCACCGGATACCTGTTGCCCTGGGACCAGCTCTCGATCTGGGCGGTGACGGTCGGCACCAACATGGCGAAGTACGCTCCCATCGCCGGACCCTATACCCGATACTTGCTGATCGGCGGCCGGGTGGTGGGTGACAATGCGCTATTGCGCTTCTACGTGTTGCATGTGGTCGGGCTGCCGCTGGCGGCGTTCCTCTTGATGGTCGTCCACTTCTGGCGAGTCCGAAAAGATGGCTTCAGCGGGGGGCTCTAGTTAAGCATGGCCACTGAAGCGCGCGACCGCATCGCCGCCCGGGACCGGGTGGAGCAGCGCCGCCGCCCGGCGGAGGTGCCGTCGACCGTCCGCGACGACAGCGAGGACGAGATGGTCGTCTCCTTCCCCGAGTTCGTTTTCAAGGAGTTCATCGCCGCCGTCGCGATGACCGCCTTTTTGATCCTGGTCTCGGTCTGGTTGCAAGCACCGCTGCTGGGCCAGGCCAACCCGGGCATGACGCCGAACCCTTCCAAGGCGCCCTGGTACTTTCTCGGCCTGCAGGAACTGCTCTCGCGCTTCCCGCCGCTGATGGCGGGCGTCGCCTTTCCAACCTTCGTGATCGTGCTCATGATCCTGGTGCCGTTCCTCGATCGCAACCCGAGCCGGCGGCCGTCGGAGCGGAAAGTCGCCATCATCCTCTTCGCGCTCTACACCGCGATCGTGGTGGCGCTCGTCATCATCGGCACCTTCTTCCGTGGCCATGAGTTCGTCTGGGACTGGGGCTGGGTGCTGGGCAATCCCCAGACCTGCGGAGGGAGCCCGTGCTAGGTCGCGCCTTCCTGGCGGTGAGCGTGGCGTTCCTGCTATTACTCGGCTTCGCCTTTTACCAGGACCTGAGCCGTCCGTGGGCGCCGATCCAGGAGAAGTACGCGGCGCAGTACGGACAGGACTTTCCCATCCAGGTCCAGCAGCTCTTCCCCAAGGT
>VBFF01000165.1 GCA_005889285.1 Chloroflexota bacterium | reverse complement strand
GGTGCGCCAAGCGGTCATTCTCCTGCATGAGCGTAACGAGCCGAGACTCATCCCCTGTCGCGCGCGCGGCACGCATCTCAGCCACTAAGGCTTTCAACCGTCGTTGGGCGGCGTTTATTTTAAGTGTTTGGAGGCATTGCTCCAGGCTCTGCCGCAGGGCCGCCTCGGAGCCGCTGTCCAGCTCCGGATATTTAGCCATGGCGACCGCCGAAATCAGCCCCTGCTCGTCCGCCGCGAACTCGGAGAGGCGATCGGTCGGCCGGACCGTTGCCTCCGCTTCAACCATCTGTTGCAGCCTAGCGAAAACCCGCTCGTAGGCCGGCGCGGAGAAGCTGACTGCCTGCAGCTCCCCGGCGATCTCGGGAACCAGGTCGGGCCGCTCGATCAAGAGCCCCAGCAGGTACCCCTCATCCTTCGTCGCCTGGTTGGCGCCACCCCCACCCCAACCCTCCCCCGCCAGCGGTGGAGGGAGCGATCCCGACTGGGAGGGAAATTTGACGGATCCCGCCGGAAATTTGGCTCCCGACTTCAATGCCTGGACGTCACGAAGCAGGGCGGCTGGCTCAATGCGTAGCCATCCTGCGGCCTGTTGGGCATAGATTTCCAGCACGGACGCCTCCGGGATCTTCGCCAGTACCGGAATCACCAATTCGGCACCGCGGCGGCGCTCGCGGGCGTCGGTGAGATCGAGGCTGGCCAGCGCCTGGCGCAGCAGGTACTCCCACTCGGGGAGGGCGTGCTCCCGCAGGCTGGGCCAGCCGTCCGGATTGGCCCGCAGGAAGTCGTCCGGATCCTTCCCCTGCGGCACCCGGACAACCTTTATATATATGCCGGACTTGGTGGCGAGCTCGATTGCCCGCTGGGTGGCGTTCAGCCCGGCATCGTCCCGGTCGAACGCCAGCAGGAGTTCCTGGGTTTCCCGCTTCAGCAGCCGGACCTGGTGCTCACCCAGGGCTGTCCCCGAGGTGGTGACCACGTTGGTGACGTTCGCCTGCCAGGCGGTGATGGCGTCGAAATACCCCTCCATGAGCACGGCGTGCTTCAGCTCGTGAATCGATTTGCGCGCCCGGTGCAGGTTGAAGAGCGTCCGGCCCTTGTCGTAAAGGGCCGTCTGCGAGGTGTTCAGGTACTTCGGCTGGGCGGTGTCATCGATCACCCGGCCGCCGAAGGCGACCAGCTCGCCATGCTCGTCGTGAATGGGGATGATGATGCGCTGGCGGAAGCGGTCCCACAGCTCCCCTCCCCCATCAGGCTTGATCGCGAGGCCCGCCTCCTGCATCTCGCCATCGGTCGCCCCGTGCTTGCGCAGGAAGCGCACCAGGTTGTCCTTGCGCTGCCCCGCCGGCGCGAAGCCGAGCTGGAAGTCGGTCATGGAGGCGCGCGTGACCCCGCGCGACTCGAGCTGGATCAGGGCCCGCTGCCCCGCCGGGTTTTCCAGCAGGATGTGATGGAAGTACTGGGCCGCGAGCAGGTTCAGCTTCGAGATCGTCCGCTTGAGCTCGCGCTGACGGCCGGCACCCGGGGATTCCTCGAGGATGACGCCGGTCTTCTCGGCCAGCAGCCGCAGGGCGCCGCGGAAGTCGACGTGCTCGATGTCCTGAATGAATGTGAAATGGTCGCCGCCCTTCTGACAGCCGTAGCAATGCCACAGCTGTTTCTCCGGCGATACATATAAGGATGGAGTCTTCTCCTGGTGGAAGGGGCACAGTCCCTTCAGGTCCCGCCCGGCTTTTTGCAGCCGCAAGTGTTCGGAAATGAGGTCCACCAGGTCAAGCCGGTCCTTGATCTCCTGGACTGCATCCTGTTTCACCTGCGGCATTTGGGCAAGCTTACCGTTCCAGCAAAAGCCCTTGACTTGCTTTTGCGTTGGACTCAAGCTGGGCACGCTGTGGGGGCCGAGGGCTGATTAGGGTAAGCGGAATCCTCGGCATTGTCGGGGGACTACTGGTTGTCCCCGCCTGCTTGCTGCCCTACGCGCACTTCTCCGATGGATCCCCTTCCATCTTCAACCCCGGAGACCCCGCCAGCCTCTGGTTCGCGCTCGAGCCGGGCGCGGTGATCGTGGTCGCGATTGCCATCGGAATCATGCTCGCGGTCTCGACGCAACGCACCCTTCAGATCGTCGCCGGATCGATCCTCCTGGGAATAGGCGTCCAGACATTCTTCCTCTTCGCGGCCTACACGGGGTACGGTTTCAGCGCGAGCGAAAGGCCCGGTGCGACGAGCGGCGGTTCGCGCCGGGTGGTTGGACCGGCCATCTAGCCCAGAGTCAACCTCAGACCGTCAGGATTTCACGCGAGTGTAGTTGTCGTCCGCTTACACCTTACGGGCTGGCCTACGAGCAGTCCCCGGCGATGTCGAAGATGTCGGTTTGGCGCGTCATGATGCGCACGCCGTCGCTCGCCGTGTAAAGCGCAAGTCCGCCACCGCCGAGCGCCAGCCAGACGCCCGAATTGCGCGGGTAGCCGTCATTGATCCTCGGAAAATCCGGCGGGAGAGCCAGCGGTTCGAATCGGTCAGGGCCCGTCAACAACCCCAATCGAGGCGGGACCTGATTTCCAATAACC
>VBFF01000152.1 GCA_005889285.1 Chloroflexota bacterium | reverse complement strand
TGAGGTTGATCTCGTCGTTGAAGTGCCCCGAGTTGGCCAGGATGGCACCGCTCTTCATCGCCTTGAGATGCGGCTCGTCGACCACGTTGATGTCGCCGGTGACGGTGACGAAGAGGTCTCCTTCCCTGGCCGCCTCCTTCATCGGCATCACGCGGTAGCCGTCCATCACCGCCTCGAGGGCCCTGACGGGTTCGACCTCGGTGACGATCACGTGGGCGCCCATACCGCGGGCCCGCATCGCCAACCCGCGGCCGCACCAGCCGTAGCCGGCGATGACGAAGACCTTGCCGGCGAGCAGGACGTTGGTGGCGCGAATGATGCCGTCGATCGTGCTCTGGCCGGTGCCATAGCGGTTATCGAAGAAGTGCTTGGTCATCGCTTCGTTTACGGCAACGATCGGATAGCGCAATACCTTCTTCTCGGCCATGCTGCGCAGGCGGATGACGCCGGTGGTCGTCTCCTCCGTGCCGCCGATGACGTCGCCGATCAGGTCGGTGCGGTCCTTGTGCAACGCGGCCACCAGGTCAGCGCCGTCGTCCATGGTCATCGTCGGGCGGTGCTCGAGCGCGGACGCGATGTGGCGGTAGTAAGTGTCGTTGTCCTCACCCTTGATGGCGAAGACGCTGATGCCGTGCTCCGCGACCAGCGCGGCGGCGGCGGCATCCGCGGTTGACAGTGGGTTGGAGGCGCAGAGCACGAGCTCGGCGCCGCCGGCCTTGAGGGTGATCGCCAGGTTCGCGGTTTCGGTCGTCACGTGGAGGCAGGCGGAAAGGCGCTGACCCTTGAGCGGCTGCTCGCGTTTGAAGCGCTCGCGGATCTGCTGCAGGACGGGCATCTCCTGCGCGGCCCACTCGATCATCCGCCGGCCGTCGTCGGCGAGCTTCAGATCCTTGACTTCGTATCGCTGTGCGGGAATCGTGGCCATGAGCTACTGCGCTCGAGAGCCATTGAGAGAAATCATGTCCACAAGGGTACTCAACCGGCGTTCAATCTCGCGGTTATCCGTCTGAACGATGCGGCGCACGCTGAAGTCCTCGACGGCGAGCGAGCCGAGGACGCTGCCGTAGAGCATGCCGCGGCGCAGCACGTCATCCCCGCTGTGGCCGGCGCGCGCGACGGCGCCGAGCAGGCCCCCGGCGAAGGCGTCACCGGCACCCGTGGGGTCGCGCACCGTTTCCAGCGGGTGGGCTGGCGCGAAGAACACGCGGTCCTGCGTGAAGAGCAGCGATCCGTTCTCACCGCGCTTGATGATCACCGCGCGAGGTCCGTAGGAGAGGATGGCGTGCGCGGCCGCCGGGAGAAAGCGCTGGCCCGTGAACTGCACCGCCTCCTCGTCATTGATGATGACGCAATCGACGCGCCGAAAAACCCGCTCCAGGCCGGCGTGCGCCGTATCGAGCCACAGCTTGATCGTGTCGCAGGCAACGAAATCCGCGTTCTCGACCTGGTCCAGGACCTCGAGCTGCAGCTCCGGCTGGATGTTGGAGAGGAAGATCACGCGCGAGCTGCGGTACGCCGGGGGCAGCGCCGGGTGGAAGCCGGCAAACACGTTGAGCTGCGTATCGAGCGTCTCGCGCTCCTCCAGGCGGACGCCCGAATAGCGAGCCGTCCAGCGGAACGTCTTGCCTTTGAGGACCTCGAGGCCGCCCAGATCGATGTTTCGCGATTGCAGGAGAGCACGGTGCGCCGAGGGAAAATCGTCGCCAACCACGGCGACCAGCTGGATCGGGGCGAACATCGATCCGGCCACGCAGAAATAGCTGGCACCGCCGCCGAGCACCTCGCTGGCGCTTTCCGTCGGCGTGTGGACCGTGTCGAGCGCGACGGAGCCGACGACGAGGATGGGCCTGATTTCGTCGGTCATCTAGAACTTCAAATGGGAAACGACGTTGTATTGCGACAGGGTGTCCGCCCCCTTGAGGAATTTGAGCTCGATCAGGAAGCTGATCCCAACGACACGCCCCCCGAGCTGCTGCACCAGGCTGGCGGTCGTCTTCGCGGTTCCCCCGGTCGCCAGCAGGTCGTCGACGATGACGACGGACTGGCCGGGCTTGATCGCATCCTGATGAATCTCGAGCACCGCCGAGCCGTACTCGAGCGCATAGGCTTCCGAGATCTTCTGGCCGGGTAGCTTGCCCTCCTTGCGCACGGGAACGAAGCCGGCGTTCAGCAGGTAGGCGAGCGCCCCACCGAAGATGAAGCCGCGCGACTCGACCCCGACGACCAGCTCGACCGCTTTGCCGC
>VBFF01000098.1:29723-30251 GCA_005889285.1 Chloroflexota bacterium | reverse complement strand
CCTCTGCCTGGTCGCGGCCGCGATGCTTGCCGTCGGTCACCCGCGCGCGATCGCCGGGCTGGTCGCGGGTGGGATGCTCGGCCTCACCAACATGGTCTGGATGGTTGGAACCGCCAGGCGGTTCCTCGGGCACGCCCCGACCGCGCGAATGCTGCAGCTGGCGGCCGCGATCCGCTTCCTCACGATCGCCGTCCTGCTGGGGGTCGTGCTGATCGTCAGCCGGGTCGATCCGGTAGGAGCGGCGATCGGTTACTTCTGTTTCCCCATCGCCGGCGCGGTGGCGGGCTGGCGGATGATGCGGGCGCGGCCGGGCCTGCCCGTATGAGGCTACTGGTGCTGCTTCAGGCCGACGTCACCCACCCGACCGTCAACATCGCCGGGATCGACTTCAACGCCGACACCATCCGTAACACCCTGATCGTGTGCGCGATCCTGCTCGTCGCCGCGCTCATCCTGCGCAGCCAGCTGCGGGTCGGGAAACCGACGCAGCTGCAGAATATCGTCGAGCTGATCGTCGAGTACATCGGC
>VBFF01000098.1:0-29686 GCA_005889285.1 Chloroflexota bacterium | reverse complement strand
GTCTTTCTGCTGGTCTCCAACTGGATAGGGCTCATCCCCGGGTTCAAGTCGCCGACCAATGACTGGAATACGACGCTGGCGCTGGCCCTGCTCACGTTCGTCCTCTTTACGTTCTTCAGCATTCGCCGCCGCGGCCCCGGCGGCTACGTCAAACATCTCCTGGTGGTCCCGCCGTACTTTCCGCTGAGCGTCATCGACGAGCTCGCCAAGCCGATCACCCTGTCCTTCCGGTTGTACTTCAACATCTTCGTCGGGGAGCTGCTGCTGTCCCTGATCATCACGCTGGTTCCGACCTGGATCTCCTGGCTGCCCGGCGCGCTGTGGACACTCTTCAGCCTCTTCATCGGAGCGGTCCAAGCGTTTATCTTTACCGTCTTGACGGTGTCCTACGTCGCGATCGCTACGGAAGTTGAAACCGCACACGCATGAATCACCACTAAGGAGGGTTTGGTTTGGAACGCGCAATCGTCTTGGGTGCCACGGTCGTCGCCTTCGGTTTTCTGCTGGGGCTGAGCGCACTGGGCGCCGGAATCGGTGACGGGTTGGTGTCGAGCCGGACGGTCGAGGGGACAGCACGGCAGCCTGAGCTGCAGGGTCGCCTGTTCTTCCTGATGATCATCGGGATCGGGTTCATCGAAGCGTTGCCGATCATCGGTCTGGGCCTGGGCCTGTTCCTGATCTTTGCCAACCCGCTGCTGGGCCAGATCACCGGGAAATGACCCGACTCGACGCCGGACTGCTCACGCTCAATGGCACGCTGATCGCCCAGCTGCTCATCTTCCTGGTCATGGTGGGCGTCCTCTATCGCTTCGCCTGGGGCCCCCTGTTGCAGATCCTGAACCAACGCCGGGAGCGGATCCAGCAGGGCGTTGAAGCGACCGAACGCGCCAAGCGCGAGCTCGAGGAGGCCGAACGAGAACGGCAGGCGAAGCTCGAGGAGGCCCGTCGTGAAGCGCAGACCATCCTCGACCGGATCGCGAAGCAGGCTGAGGACTTACGCAGAGAACTCGAGGCAAAAGCACGCGAGCAGGCGGACGGCTTGATCGCCAAGGCGCGCGCCGAGATCCAGCAGGAGCGTGCCAAGGCCGTCGAAGATCTGCGGGAACAGGTTGCGGACCTGGCCGTCATGGCCGCAGGCCGCATCATCGGCGAGAGCCTGGACTTAAAGAAGCATCGGGAGCTGATCGAGCGCACCATCGAGGAGGCGGAGATTCGTGCCTGAAACGAGCAGTGTGGCGCGCCGCTACGCCGCCGGCATTTTTCAGCTGGCCCAAGAAGAGAAATCGATCGATACCTGGCGCGCCGAGCTCGCCAAGCTCGACGAGCTGCTCCACGATGACGTCCTGGTGGCCGCCTTCAAGAACCCGGCGGTGGGCGTCGGTCGCCGCATGGAGCTGGCCCAGCTGCTCAAGCCGGAGCTGCGCCCCGAAACGGAGAACCTGCTCCGCCTGCTGGTCGAGCACTATCGGACCGCTGAGATCCACCGCATTCGCGAAGAGTTCGAACGACTGGCGGACGAGGCGTCCGGCATTCTCCACGCCACCGTGACGACGGCGATCGAACTGGAGGGGGACGACCGACGGCATTATGAGCAGGCACTGGCGCGCAAGCTGGGTCGCAAGGTCAATGTCGAGTTCCGCACCGACCCCGCCGTCGTGGGTGGCGCGGCCATCCAGATCGGCGATCACCTGGTCGACGGCACCGTCCGCACCCAACTCGCGCGCTTGCGACAGGAATTATTGAGCTAAAAGGGAGGGGAAGCATTGGCCATCAAGTCAGACGAGATCAGCAACCTGATCAAACAGCGCATCAAGGATTTCGACGTCCCCGTCCTCTCGGCGGACGTTGGCATCGTCACCGAAATCGGAGACGGGATCGCGCAGATCTATGGCCTGCGCAACGCTCGCTCGTTGGAGCTGCTCGAGTTCAAGGGGGGCGTACGCGGCATGGCGCTCAACCTGGAAGAGGACGCCGTTGGTGCCGTCATTCTGGGACCCTATGAGGAGATCCGCGAAGGCGATGAGGTCCGTACCACCGGTGGCGTCGTCCAGGTTCCCGTGGGCGAGGCCCTGATCGGGCGGGTGGTCAACGCGCTCGGCGAGCCGATCGACGGCAAAGGCCCCATCAAGTCGAAGGAAACGGCGCCCGTCGAAAAGGTGGCTCCGGGTGTCGTCACTCGGCAACCGGTCGACACCCCGCTGCAGACGGGACTCAAAGCCGTCGACGCCATGACCGCAATCGGCCGAGGGCAGCGGGAACTGATCATCGGTGACCGCCAAACGGGCAAGACGGCGATCGCGCTCGACACCATCATCAACCAGAAAGGCCAGGACGTCATCTGCATCTACGTGGCGATCGGCCAGCGCGCCGCGACCGTCGCCCAGGTCGCCGATGTCCTCGATCAGCACGGGGCACTCGAGTACACGATCATCGTCTCCGCCACCGCCAGCGAACCGGCGCCGCTGTGGTACATCGCACCCTACGCGGCCACCTCCATGGGCGAGTACTTCATGAACCAGGGAAAGGACGTGCTGGTGGTCTACGACGACCTCTCCAAGCATGCCTGGGCTTACCGGCAGATCTCGCTCTTGCTTCGCCGGCCACCCGGGCGCGAGGCCTACCCCGGCGACGTCTTCTATCTGCACTCCCGCCTGCTGGAGCGCTCGGCGCGCATGAACAAGGAAAACGGGGGCGGCTCGCTCACCGCCTTGCCGATCATCGAGACCCTGGCGGGCGACATCTCCGCCTACATCCCCACCAACGTCATCTCGATCACCGATGGCCAGATCTACCTGCTCACCGACCTCTTCTATGCCGGCATCCGCCCTGCGATCTCGACCGGCCTCTCGGTGTCCCGCGTGGGTGGCGCTGCCCAGATCAAGGCGATGCGCCAGGTGGCGGGCCGGCTTCGTCTCGACCTCTCGCAGTATCGGGACATGGCGGCCTTCGCCCAGTTCGCCTCCGACCTCGACAAGCGGACACGCGATCAGCTCGAGCGCGGCAAGCGGATGGAAGAGCTGCTCAAGCAGGACCAGTTCGAACCGATGCCGGTATCCCAGCAGGTGATCGTCCTCTTCGCCGGCGGGAACGGCTACCTGGATGACGTCCCGGTCGATAAGGTGCGACAGTTCGAAAAGGAGTTGCTCCGCTTCCTGGCCAGCTCCCACCCCGGCATCGAGCAGGCGATCGCCAAGGACAAGGCGCTGTCACCGGATTCGGAGAAGTTGCTGCGCGGGGCGATCGACGAGTTCAAGAAGTCGAGCCCGCTGGTTCAGCGACCCGACGAGAAACCCGCCACCAAGGCGGAGGAGCCACCGAAGGGCAAGGGTCCGTTGCAGGCAGCACGTCGCGCAACCGAGCGCGAGACGGCGAAGGAACGCTAGCGCTCCATGGCCACGCTCGCCGAAATCCGCCGCCGAATCGCCAGCGTGAAGAACACGCAGCAGATCACGCGCGCGATGCAGGCGGTCGCCGCCTCCAAGCTGCGGCGGGTGCAGGCGCGGGCGGAGGCGGCGCGACCCTACGCGGACCGAATGGCCGACGTCCTCGTCGAGGTGGCCAGCCGCGTCACCAGCTACCAGCACCCCTTCCTCATCGAGCGGCCGGTGAAGAAGCGTTTGCTCATCCTGGTCTCGTCCGATCGCGGGCTGGCCGGGGGCCTGAACGTCAATGCCTTTCGGGTGGCACTCGGTTATATCCGGCAGGGCGACGTCGTGCTCGACACCATCGGCCGCAAAGGGCGCGACTACTTTCGACGACTCGGCATCCCGATCCTGGCCGAGGTGTCGCAGATCGGCGACCGTCCCCAGCTCAAGGACATCCTGCCCGCCATCACCGTGGCCCGCGACGAGTACCTCGAGGGTAACGTCGACGAGGTGGCCTTGCTCTACACCCACTTCGCCTCGGTCAGCCGCCTGGAGCCGACCGTCAAGGTGCTGATCCCGGTCCGGGTGCCGGAGCGCAAGCAAGAGGGACTGCGCATCGACTATGTGTACGAACCGGAGGCCGAGGAAGTGCTCTCGCAGTTGCTACCTCGGTACGTCGAGGCGCAGGTCTACGCCGCGGTGCTGGACAACCTGGCGAGCTTCTACGCGGCCCAGATGGTCGCGATGCGCAACGCAACCGATAATGCAGGCGAGCTGATCGAAGACCTGACCCTGTTGCGCAACAAGGTGCGGCAGGCGACGATCACCAAGGAATTGAGTGAAATCGTGGGTGGCGCCGAAGCGCTGACCGCCGGCTAGGAGGCACCAATGGCAATCGCCGAGAAATCCGAGAAGAAGCAGGAAAAGCCGAAGACGGAACGGACCGGCCGTGTGGACCAGATCATCGGTCCGGTCGTCGACGTCGTCTTCGAGGCGCAGGATCTGCCGGAGATCTACCACGCGCTCGAGATCGACCGCGGCAAGCAGGGCCGCCTCGTGCTAGAAGTGCAGCAGCATCGCGGTAACGACGTGGTGCGGACGATCGCGATGGACTCGACCGACGGGCTGGTGCGCGGCACCGAGGTCAAAGACACCGGCGGACCGATCACGGTCCCGGTGGGGAAGGGGACCCTCGGCCGGATGATGAACGTCAGCGGTGATCCGATCGACGGCAAGGGCAAGATCGATTCCGAGGTGCGGCTGCCGATCCACCGTCCCGCGCCGCCCGTCAGCGAGCAGGCGACCGACACCGAGGTGCTGGAGACTGGCATCAAGGTCATCGACCTGGTCACCACCTTTGCCAAGGGCAGCAAGATCGGATTGTTCGGTGGTGCCGGCGTCGGCAAAACGGTCATCGTCATGGAGCTGATCCGGAATATCGCCACCGAGCACAGCGGGTTCTCCGTTTTTGCCGGCGTCGGCGAGCGCACGCGCGAGGGAAACTCACTCTGGCTCGAGATGAACGAATCGGGGGTCATCGACAAGACGGCGCTGGTCTTCGGACAGATGAACGAACCGCCGGGTGCGCGCGCCCGGGTGGGGCTCACCGGCCTGACGCTGGCCGAGTATTTCCGCGACGAGTTCGGCCAGGACGTCCTGCTCTTCATCGACAATGTCTTCCGCTACATGCTGGCGGGCAGCGAGGTTTCGGCCCTGCTCGGCCGGCTGCCGTCGGCGGTCGGCTACCAGCCGACGCTCGCTACCGAGATGGGTGACCTCGAGGAGCGGATCACGTCCACCAAGAAAGGCTCCATCACCTCCGTGCAGGCGGTCTTCGTGCCCGCGGATGACTACACCGACCCCGCGATCGCGACCACTTTTGCTCACCTCGATCGTCGAACGCGGCATCTATCCCGCCGTCGATCCCCTCGACTCCTTCTCGCGATTCCTGACCCCCGACATCGTCGGCGAGGAGCACTATCGCGTGGCGCGCGGCGTGCAGCAGGTACTGCAGCGAAACAAGGAGTTGCAGGACATCATCGCCATTCTTGGCCCCGATGAGCTGTCCGAAGACGACAAGGTGCTGGTAGCGCGGGCGCGCAAGATCGAGCGCTTCCTCTCGCAACCGTTCTTCGTGGCCGAGATCTTCACCAACCGCCCCGGCAAATACGTGCCCTTGAAAGAGACGATCCGCGGCTTCAGCGAGATCCTCGAGGGGAAGCACGACGACCTGCCGGAGCAGGCCTTCTACATGGTCGGCACCATCGACGAGGCGGTGGCCGCCGCCAAGGGTGAGACGGCCCCGACGGAGGAGAAGAAGCCGGAGACGGAGAAAGCCAAAGCCGACGCCCGCGAGAAAACCAAAGCCGACGCCGGCGAGAAAACCAAAGCGGACTCATCCGCCAAGCGCTAGGGACACCTTGGCCGAGAACAAGCTGCACGTCGACATCGTCACCGTCGAAGGCCGGCGCTTCAAGGGCGATGCCGACTTCGTGGTGGCGCCCGGCGCGGATGGAGAGCTCGGCATCCTGCCGCGGCACATCCCGCTGTTGACTCCGCTCAAGCCGGGCGTGGTGAAAGTGCGCAACGAGAACGAGGAGCAGTTCTTCTTCGTCTCGGGCGGATTCCTCGAAGTGCGGCCCGACGAGGTCACCGTGCTGGCGGATGCGGCCGAGCGGGCCGAGGATATCGACGAATCGCGCGCCGAGGAGGCCCGCCGCCGCGCGTCGGATCTCCTACAGCAGAAGCTGTCCAATGTGGACCAGGCCGCCGCCTCCGTCGCCCTGGCACGCGCCGAGGCGAGGCTGCGCCTGGCCGAGTTGCGCCGCCGCCGCCGGACGTAGGCCCGAGAGCCGCACTGGGGGCGGCAAGCCCCGATCGGCTCATCCGTTGCTCCGGCAGCATGGCTGCCACCTACGATCCGCCTGTCTCCGACGACCGCGGCGAACTCGTGATCCGTCCTTCATGGAAGGTCCTAGCCCGCTGGGATCTCCGGCTCGTCGCTTTCGGGGCACTGGCCCTGGTTGCCGGCAGCGTCAGGATTTACAGCTACGGCGCGGCTTGGCTGCTGGCCTTCCTTGGGATCGCATCCCTGTTCTGGGTTGGCGGTGCACTCTACCTGGTTGCCTACATGGCCGGCACCAAGATCGCCGTCACGGCCGACGCCATCCTCGTGACCCACTGGTTCTGGTCGACCGCCAGCGTTGACCCAAGAACCGTCGCGCGCGTTGTCCGCTGTTCGGTACGCAACACGCTGGCGAGGTCACAACCGCAACGCCCGGTCGTCTTCGCGTTTTCGTCAAGCGGACGATGCGTCCTCTCGCTCTATGCCGAACGATGGAGCCAGGATGACCTGGACCGCATATGGCGCCACCTTGGCGTGGTCCCCGAAGGCACCTGGAACGACGTTATCGCCGACATTAATCTCAAGAACCGGTTCCCCAGCGCCTTCTAGCGTCCTCGAGCGGCCTCCCACGTGACAGCGTTTCTGGGCCAATCCGGCCCTGCGGGCTGATACCCTAGGAGGTCAGTGGCCCAACTCCTGATCGAGGGGGGAACTCGATTGGTCGGGCGGGTCCCGATCAGTGGCTCCAAGAACGCGGTCCTTCCCATCCTCGCCGCCTGCCTGCTCACCGAGGAGGAATGCCGGCTCAAGAACGTGCCGCGGATCGAGGACGTGGCGACCATGATGCGCCTCCTGGAAGGAATGGGCGTCCAGATCCGCTGGCTCGATCCCCAGCAGCTTCAGATCAACGCCGAGCGGTTGGCCCGGAGCGAGGTGCTGGCCGCGATGGCGAACCGGATGCGCGCCTCCTTCCTCTTGATGGGTCCGCTGCTGGCCCGGCGCGGCGAGGCTCGCGTGGCCAAGCCGGGCGGGGACGACATCGGCATGCGCCGCGTCGAACAGCATCTCGTCGGGCTGCGCCTGATGGGCGCCAGCGTCGAGCTCGAGGGTGGTGAGTATGTCGCGCGCGCCGACCGCCTCAAAGGCGCCACCATCCACCTCGACATGCCAACCGTGACCGGAACGGAGAACCTGATGATGGCCGCCGCCACAGCCGACGGCATCACCACCATCCACAATGCGGCCCGCGAGCCGCATGTCGTCGACCTGGCCATGTTCCTCGGCAAGATGGGGGCCAGGATCCACGGAATCGGCACCGATGTGCTGGAGATCGAAGGCGTCCCAGAGTTGAGCGGTGCCACCCACCGCGTGATCCCCGACAACATCGAGGCGGGAACCTACGCCTTCGCCATCGCCGCGACCGGGGGCGAGGGGGTGCTCGAAGATGTCGAGACCGCCGACCTTCGGGCCATGATGCTCAAGCTGCGGGCGGCCGGCGTCGAGGTCGAAGATCGGATGCACAGTCTGTGGGTGCGGGGCAACAGCGACCTGCAGCCGGTCGACGTGACGACCTGGCCCCACCCCGGGTTTCCGACCGACCTGCAGGCGCCCTTCGTCAGCTTGATGACGCAGGCGCACGGACGCTGCCATGTATCGGAAGCCGTCTTTGAAAACCGATTCCAGCACGTGCCAGAGCTTCGCAAGCTCGGGGCGGATGTCTACGTCGAGGGCCGCAGCGCCATCGTCTCCGGTCCCAGCGCGCTGCACGGAGGCTCGGTCACGGTGCCCGACATCCGCTCCGGCGCGGCGCTCGTGGTCGCTGCCCTCTGCGCCAAGGGGACGACCGTGCTCGACAACATCTATCACCTCGACCGTGGCTACCAGGAAATCGTGGACAAGCTCGAAGGCCTGGGCGCGCGCATCACCCGCATCGACGGCGAGGCGGGCGACGTACGTCACGACCTCTCCAGGGTCGTCGGGGATTGAGTCGGCCGTGCTCTCAAAAAAGATCGGCATCGACCTGGGCACCTCGACCGTCCTGGTGTACGTCAAAGGCGAGGGCGTCGTCGTGAACGAGCCGGCCGTAATGGCGACCGACGAGAAGGGGGCGCGCGTCCTGGCGGTGGGACGGGCCGCCTCCGAGATGGTCGGTCGCGGCCGCAAAGCGCGCGCCGTCCGCCTCGTTCGCGACGGCAACGGCGTCGATTACAACGTGGCGGGCGCGATGCTTCAGCATCTGATCGGCCGCATCGTGGGCCGCCAGCGGATCTTCCGGCCGGACGTGATGCTCTCGGTGGCCGCCATGGTGACGGGGGTCGAGCGCCGGGCGGTACTGGCTGCCACGATTCAGGCTGGCGCGAAGACCGCCTACCTGATCGACAAGCCGATGGCGGCGGCCATCGGTGCGCGTGTTCCTGTCGCCACTACCGACGGCATCGCGATCGTCAACCTGGGCGCCGGTTCCACCGAGCTGGCGGTGATCGGCCAGGGCGAAACGCTGGCTAGCGAGTCGCTGCCCATCGGGGGCGACGCCTTCGACCGGGCGATCGATGCCACGATCGTCAAGACGCGCGGCGTACGACTGATGCCCGGTGAAGCCGAGCGGCTGAAAATCCAGCTCGGTTCGGCGAGCGGCCCGCTGCCTGACGCCGATCTCGAAGTCAGCGCCGTCGACGAGGGGGGCGCCCGCTCCACGCTGCGCGTGTCGGGTAACGACGTGCGCGCGGCGATCCAGGATCTTCTCGAGGCGATTGCCACCGGCCTGCAGCGGGTGGTGGCTCAGCTTCCCGAGGCCCGGCGGGCTGCGGTCCTGCGCAGCGGCGCCGTTCTTACTGGTGGCGGGGCCCAACTTCGTGGAATCGCAGAGTTTCTCGCGCTGCGCGCGGGTGTCCCAACGCGGGTCGCACCCGAACCGCAGAGTTGCGTGGCGATCGGGACCGGAATGGCGCTCGATAACCTGCAGGTGATCCGGCGGGGGCAGCACTACATCACATGAGCACCGAGCCGCGACCCGCGTCACGAGTGGCCGTCGTCCTGGGCGGCGGTGTTCGCGAGGCGCTCCTGGCGCAGCCGGTGCTGCGGGCCTGCGACGGCGCCACGGTGTTCGCCTCAGCGGACGCCGTCGGGACGTTGCTCGGGCTTTCTTCGGTCGGACGCGCCATCGTCGTCGATGATTCACCCCGCGAGCTCCTGCGCGTCTTTCGGCGTCTGCGCGCGGGATCCGTCGACACGGTCGTCGTACCGTTCCCGGCGCGGTTGCTTCACGTCGCGCTCGCCTATTTCGCGGGGGTACCGCGTCGCCTCATCGCCGCGGGCGGCAATCGCTGGGCGGCGACGGAACGGGTCCCGGGCATCAAGGGCCTGCACCCGGTCGAAGCGAACTGGCGCCTTGGCGCAGTCGCCAGCAACCGGCCGGTTCTTACGCCCGGCGAGGCCCCCGCGCTGCAACCCCCGGAAGCGGTGCGCAGCCAGGCGACGGCGCGCTGGCCGGCGTTTATCGGCAGCGGCCGGCGCCCGCTGGTCATGATTCCCGGTGGCGGTGGCTGGTCCTCGCGGCGCTCCAGCGGGTTGTGGCCCGCCGAGCGCTTCGCCGTCGTTGCCAATCAGTCGCGAGCGGATCGTGTCATTCTCCTGAGCGGCGCGGGTGACGAGCAGATCGTGCGCGAGACACGGGGCGGGATCGCCAAGCCAACCCTGGTCATCAACCTGGCGCAGATCACGGTGGACGAAGTGGCCGTCGTCAGCGAGCTCAGCCTCGGCGTCATCGGCCATGATGGCGACGCCCTGCATGTGGCGGCGGCGGCTGGAGCCCTGGTGCTGGCCGTGGTTCGCCGGCCGGACATCCCGCCGAGGGGCGACCGGGTCGTCACCTTGTGGACGGATGACTTCGAACGATTCCCCGCCCGCCAGGTCGTTGAGGCGCTCTCGAAGCAAGCCCGGATCGATAGCTACGCCTGAGCCGGAAACGCCGGCCCGCCCTCCACTTCGCGTCGCGCTCGACGCCCAGGCTTTCGCCGAGGACGCCACCGGGGTCGGCCGTTACATCGGCGCCCTCGTCACCGCATTCCGAGATAGCCGCAGCGTCGATCTAATGCCCTACCGGGATGCGGGCCCACGTCTTGTCGGACCGCACCTGGCGCTGCCACTGCGGATGCGCCGAAACCGCGCCCAGCTCGTCCACGGTCCGGCCAACGCGCTTCCCCTGCTGAACATCGGACTGCCGGGCGTCGTGACGATCCATGACCTGGCGATCTATGACCACCCCGAATGGTTTCCATCCGGGCAGTGGTTCGCCACGCGAGTCGTGGTGCCACAGTCGGCTCGACGCGCGCGCATGATCATCTGCCCCTCGGAGGCGACCAAACGGGCGACGGTGCGCCTCTTCGACATCGAACCGGATCGCTGCCGCGTGATCCCGCACGGCGTGGAGACCGAGTTCGCCTTGCCCGCGTCGGCTTCGGTCAAAGACGACGTCCGGGCCCGTTTCGCGCTGCCGGACCGCTACCTGCTGCAGCTCGGAACCGTCCAGCCGCGCAAGAACTACGTCACCTCGCTCCGCGCGCTGGCGCGGATCCCGGCTCCCCAGCGGATGCCGTTGATCGTCGCCGGGGCCTTTGGATGGAAATACGACGCGGTGGTCGATGCGGTTCGCGAGCTCGGCCTCCGCGATTGGGTCCGCTTCGTCGGCTATGCGGGTATGCCGGACCTGCCCGCCCTCTACCAGATGGCACAGGCTGTTCTGTTTCCGTCGCTCGATGAGGGCTTCGGCCTGCCGCTGCTCGAGGCGTTTGCGGCGGGCACACCGGTCGTCGCCTCCGACGCGGGGGCGATCCCCGAAGTCGCCGGTGATGCTGCCTTACTGAGCGCGCCGGAGGACGCCCAGGCACTGGCCGACAACCTGCTCCGCGTCCTGACAGACCGGCCGCTGCGCGAGCGCCAGGTCGCCGCCGGCCGCGCGCGTGCCGCCCTCTACACCTGGTCGGCCAGCGCCGCGGCCCACCGCGAGGTCTACGAGTCGGTGGCCGCTGCCTAGGTCAGCGATGCCTCGATGCCGCGGACGTCGCCCTCTTCGTCGTGCAGCACCTTGACGCCGGTGTAGCCGAGACGCGCGAGGTCGGGGCGAAGCGCGCGGTCCTGCGCACCGCCGAGCTCGAGGAGGAGTGCGCCGCCGCGCCGCAGGAACCGAGGCGCGTCCCGTAGCACGCGTCGGAGGATGGCGGTGCCGTCCGGTCCGCCGTCGTAGGCGAGCGGCGACTCGAACGCGAAGGTGTCGCGCTGGAGGAGCGGCAGGTCGGGCGTCGGCACATACGGCACCACACCGACGACGACATCGATGCCGCCTTCGAGCGCGCGGGGGAGCGGGGCAAACAAATCCCCGAGATAGGCCTCCACGCCGTTCGCCGCCGCGCAGGCAACGGCCCGCGGGTCGATGTCGGAGGCCACCACCCGCGCCGCCGGACGGCGGCTCATCAGGGTCCGGGCGATCGCGCCGCTCCCGGTGCAGAGGTCGACCGCCGTCCCATTTGGCGGTAGGCGTGTGACGGCGCGTCGCGCGAGTGCTTCGCTGTGCCAGCGTGGGACGTAGACGCCCGGAGCGACGCGGATCTCGAGCTCGCAGAACGAGCTCCGTCCGGTGATCCACGCCAGTGGCTCGCCCGTGAGGCGCCGCGCGACTAGCGCGTCGAGGACCGCGTCATCCCCGGCCGCGCACTCGAGGAGCTCGGCGGTTTCTTCCTCCGCCGCGATGAACCCCGCGCCCGACAGGATCGCGGCAAGGGTCGCGGCATCGTGGCCCACTAGGTTCGGCCGCCAACCGCGTCCAGCACACGCCAGGTCTTGCTCGCCGCATTGGTCCAGCTGAGCTCGGCACTGCGCGCGCTGCCGGACGCGATCAGGCGTCGCTGCAACGCACCGTCACTGGCGAGCTCGAGCATCGCCTGGCTCCAGGCGCCCGCGTCGTGCGGGCTCAGCAAGATGGCGGCGGTGCCGACGATCTCGGGGAGCGCGCCGGCGGTCGAGGCGATGACGGCGGTCCCACACGCCATCGCTTCGAGTGCGGGAAAGCCGAAGCCCTCGAAGCGCGAAGGGAGCGTCAGGGCGATGGCGCCCGCGTAGAGCGCGGGTAGGTCATCGGCGGAGACGTACGGCAAGACCGTGGCGGAGCCCGGCGCAGCCATGGCGTGGCCCGGTCCCACGAGAACCAGGTCAGCGTCGAGGCCCCGACGCCGTGCCTGGTCGTAGGCGCGGCGCAACATCGTCAGGTTCTTGCGGGGGTGGTTGCGCCCGACATAGAGGAAGTACGCACCGCCGATCTTGAGCCGCTGCAGCACCTCCGCCACTCTCGACGGGTCCTGCGGCCGCATGCGCGCGTCGATGCCGGAGTGCACGACGGCGATCCGGCCGCCGGGAACGCCGTAGAAGCGGGTCAGGTCATCAGCGGTCGACTGCGAGACCGCGATCAGGCGATTGGCGTGACGCGCCGCGTAGCGGGTCGTCGCTTCCAGGTACCAGCGCGCGGTGCGCGAGTAGGCGCGCGGCTCGTGCCGATGGCCGACATCATGGACGGTGACCACGGATTTGAGCCCGAGCGAGATGGGGAGCACGTGGCTCGGAATGAAGGTCACGTCCGGCCGCTCCCGTCGCAGGGCCTGCCGGAGTCGCCAGTGCGTCCAGAGCCGCGGGAAGGGGATGCCGCGCCACTCCACGCCGGCGGGCAGCCAGGCCGGCGCATCGACGGCATTCGCATAGATCCGCATGCCTCGCGTGCCCTTCGAGGCTGCCAGGGCGTTGATGATGCTGCGGGCGTAGACCTCCGTCCCGGTGAGGTACTCACGGACGGCGGGCGTGCCATCGATGCCGACGATCACCTCACCTCACCGGCGCCGCCGCCTCGGGATCCCGTGTCTTCCGCTAGCATCGCGGAAATGTCCAGCGGCAATGCGTTGCCCGAAGGCATCGCGGTCGACCTCTTGTTCGCGGCCCGGCCATTTACCGGCCTCGAGCACCACGCGTTGCACATCCTTCGAGGCCTGCACACCGTCGGCGCGTCGGTTGATGTCCTCGTGCCAAGCGATGTGATTCCCGACCTCGGCGACGCGGCCGTGGGCCATCGCCTCGTGCCATTTCGGCGAGTGCCCCGTGGCCTGCGGTTGGGTCGGGAGCAGTGGTCGGTCCCATGGCGGTTCGGCGCCTATCCGCGCGCCCTCCCATTGCTGCATTCGGTGCTCGGCGTCGCACCCATGCTCAGCGGCGTCCCACTGGTGCTGACCGTGCCCGACCTGGTCTATCGCTTCCGTCCCGCGGACATGCACCCGCGCGCCCGCTGGTATTTCGGGACGCTCGGGCCGAAGAGCATCCGCCGCGCGCGGCGTCTGATGGTCTCCTCGCAAGCGATCTGCCGGCAGCTCATCGACCTGTACCATATCGCGCCGGAGCGGGTCGCCTATGTCCCCCTATGTGCGGATCCGATCTTCACGCCGCGGCCGGCCGACGAGATCGCGAGCGTGCGAAAGCAGTTCGGGCTGCCTGGCGGCTACATCCTGTACGTGGGCACGACCGATCCGCGGAAAGACCTGACTCGATTGCGCGCCGCCTACGAGCTGCTCCCACCTGACCTCGTCGACGATTCGGCGCTCGTCTATGTCGGCCGCACCAACCGGGGTGCCGAGCGGCTCGCGAAACAGCTCCGGAAACCCGGACCGCGCGCGCACATCATCGCGCTCGACTATGTCCCGCGCGATGTGCTGCCGGCGATCTACAGCGGCGCATCGGTGTTTGTCTATCCGTCGCGCTACGAAGGCTTCGGTCTCCCCGTGCTGGAAGCGATGTCCTGCGGCGCGCCGGTGGTCGTTTCGTCGGACGAGGCGCTCGCCGAGCTCGTCGGGGATGCTGGCGTCGTGCTGCGCACGGAAAGCATCGAGGAGCTGACGCAGGCGATGGAACGGCTCCTTCGGTTCGACGATGATCAGGCGCGCCTGCGTCAGTTGGGCCTGGCGCGTTCGAAGGCGTTCAGCATCGCGCGCCTCGGCGGTGAGACCGCGGAGGTCTACCGGCAGGCGCTGGCGTCGTGACGCGCTTTACCCTGCTGGGGGTGCCGATCGACCCGCTGACCGAGGCCGAGGCGATCGACTGGGTCGCCCGCGCCATCACCGAGGGGCGTCCGCGCCTGGTCATCAGCGTCAATCCGGAGCGCATCATGCACGCTGGCCGTGACCCCGCGTTTCGAGCCTTGCTTCGCGGCGCCGACCTGGCGCTGGCCGATGGAGCGGGGGTGCTATGGGCAGCGCGCCGGCTGGGCCATCCCCTGCCGGAGCGTGTACCCGGCGTCGACTTCGTCGAGAAGCTGGCCGCGCGCGGCGCCGGCACGGGTTGGCGTTTTTTCTTCCTGGGGGCAGCGCCTGGAGTGGCGGAAGCGGCCGGTCGCGTCCTTCGAGATCGGTATCCCGGGTTCACCCTGGCCGGCAGCCTCGCTGGCTTCGGCTCCGGCTCACCGGATCCTCTCAGCGACCCAATCACGACGGAGGCGGTTCGGTCCAGTGGTGCCGAGTTGCTGTTCCTGGGGTATGGCTCCCCCGCGGAAGAAGCCTGGCTCGCCCGCAACCTCGCTCGCTCCGGCGCCATCGTCGGCATGGGCGTGGGTGGGAGCTTCGACTTCATCTCCGGCCGAGCTCGGCGCGCCCCTCCGTGGATCCGCGCGCGGGGGCTGGAATGGCTGCATCGATTGAGTCGCGAGCCATGGCGCTGGCGCCGCATGCTCGCTCTACCCCGCTTCGTCATTCGGGTGATGCGCGAGGGTAGCCAATCCAACGGCTCCTCCCCCTCGGGGGGAGGCTAGGGTGGGGGCGTTCCTGCGCCGGGTCACCAGCGCGGTCGTGCTCCGGATGCTGCTCTTCACGGCCATCTTCAGCCTGGCGGCGGTGCCCCCGCTCGATCCCGATCTCTGGTGGCACCTGGCCAACGGGCGCGCCGCCGGGCATCCCTGGGTGATGCACGAATGGCTGGCCGATCTCGCCATGTACCTGCTGTACCGGGCTGGGGGCCTACCGTGGCTGGTTGCCGTCTACGCGGGGGTGGTGACGGCGGCCGCGATCTGCCTCTACCTGCTGCTGCGCCGGACCGGACTGCCGCAGCCGGCGGCGGTCGTGCTGACCCTGGTCGGCGCGCTGGCCGGTTCGACCGCCTGGGGGGCGCGCCCCCAACTGCTCAACGTGCTCTTCTGCGGCCTCCTCCTGCTCGGGCTGCTCGAGTACCGGGCAGGCCGGCTGCAGGCGTGGATGCTGCCACCCTTCATCTGGCTCTGGGCGAACCTGCATTCGGCGTTCCTGGTTGGGATCATCATCAGCGGGCTGTTCCTCGCCGGCGAAGCGGTCGACGCCTGGCGGTCCCGGGAAGGTAGCATGCCGCGACGCCGGATGACGGCGCTCGCCGCGGCGATCGGCGCGGGCTGCGTCCTGGCGTTCATCAACCCCTTCGGCATTCAGACCATCCTCTTTTCTCTGGGCACCCTCACCTCACCCCTGATCCAGAACAACATCCAGGAGTGGGCCTCGCCCGACTTCCACTCAATGCCCGGCNNNNTGCTCGCCGGGCTGGCGACCGGGCGCGTGCGGGCCCGCAGCAGCGAGTGGCTGCTGGCGTTCGCGCTCCTGTACCTGGCGCTATCGTCGCAGCGGCACGTGCCGCTCTTCGTCCTCGCGGCGGCGCCGCTCATGGCGCGCTGCGCGCAGGCGTTGCTCGGCCTGGCGTCGAGCCTCCTTCCGGCCGTCGACCGGCCCGTGGCGTCCCAGGTCGCCCTGCGCTGGAAGCCCGCCCTGCCGCTGGGCCACACGGTGACGCTGGGGGCGATCAACCTGGCGCTCCTGATCGTGGTGGGCACCGGCATGATCGCCTACCGGGCCGTTCCCAACCTGCGGCCGGAGGCGCAGGCCGCCGCGATCAGCGCCGCGCTCCCGGTGCAGGCCGCGGAGGCGCTGGCACGAACCGGCCGGCCGGTGCGGGTCTTCAACTACTACGACTACGGCGGCTACTTGATCTGGCGACTCTATCCCGACGGCGGCCGCGTCTTCATCGACGGCCGGGTGGAGGTCTACGGCCCGCAGGTCTTCAGCCAGTACCTTCGAGTGAGCTACCTTGCGTCCGGCTGGCAGGACGTCATCGCCCAGGCCCACCCCGACGCCATCGTGCTGCCCAGCGCGCACCCGCTGACCGGCATCCTTGGCCAGGACGCGGACTTTCGTCTGCTGAGCCGGGATGACGTGGCCACCGTATTCATCCGAGTAGGCTTCGCACCATGACCGCGCCGGTGCCGGCTGTGGAGATCAGCGCGGTGATGCCCGCCTATAACGAGGAGGCCAACCTGGAGCAGTCGGTCGGTCGGATGGCCACGGCCCTCCAGACGTTCACGCGCGGATTCGAGATCATCGTCGTCGATGACGGCAGCCAGGACGGCACCCCGGCGGTGCTGGAACGGCTCAAGGCGGCGCACCCGAATCTGCGCGTCATCCGTCACCCGGTCAATCGCGGCTACGGGGCGGCGCTTCGGTCGGGCTTTGGCGCCGCGCGCTTCTCCTGGATCTTCCTGATGGATGCCGATAATCAGTTCGACCCGGCAGAGGTCGAGCTGCTGCTTGCCCGCGCGGCCGATGCCGACATCGTCGCCGGATACCGCAAGCATCGGCGCGATCCGCTGCTGCGTCGGCTCAACGCGTGGGCGTTCTTCACGCTGGTGCGCCTCCTTTTTGGCCGGCTCGTGCGCGATGTGAATTGCGCCTTCCGGCTGACCCGCAGGGACTTACTCGCGCGCATGGCCCTGCACTCGGAGGGGGCCCTCATCAACACCGAGGTGCTGGTGCTTGCCCGCCAGCTTCATGCTCGCGTGGTCGAAGTCCCGGTGCACCATTACCCCAGGAAGGCGGGCAAGCAGACCGGGGCGAACATCCGCGTCGTGATTCGCGCGTTTGCGGAGCTGCTGGCCTTCCGCGCGGAGATGCGGAAGGTGGAGCGCGCGGCATGACCCCCGAAATCTCCATCGTGATCCCGGCCTTCAACGAAGCGCTGCGGCTGCCGGCGACGCTCGATCGCGTAGAGCGCCACCTCGCGGCGATCAACGTTCCCGTGGAGGTGATCGTCGTGGACGATGGCAGCCGCGACAGCACGGTTCAGGTCGTCCGCGAGCGCGCCGCCCGCTGGCCGCAGCTCTCGCTGCTCGTGGCGGAGCGGAACGGCGGCAAGGGGGGTGCCGTCCGCCTCGGGATGGCCGCCGCCCGGGGCCGCTACCGAATCTTCAGCGACGCCGACCTCAGCGTCCCGATTGACGACATGGAAAAGCTGCTGCGACCGCTTCGTGCGGGCGCCGGGGTCGCGATCGCCTCGCGCGGCCTGCGAGAGTCACAGGTGGAACTCCACCAACCCTGGTATCGGGAGACGATGGGAAAGATCTTCAACCGGCTGGTGCGAATCTTCGTGCTCGGCGGTGTGAGAGATACCCAGTGCGGGTTCAAGGCCTTCACGGCCGAAGTCGCGGACCGAGTCTTCCCGCAGCTGCAGACGCGCGGCTTCGGCTTCGATGTCGAGGTCCTCTACCGCGCGCAGCAGGCCGGGTTCAAGATCGTCGAAGTCCCGACCCGCTGGATCAACTCGCCGCAGAGCCGGGTGCATCCGATCCGGCACTCGGCCGCGATGTTCCTCGAGCTCCTGGCCATCCCGGGTCGTGTCCGCCGACATCCGACTCCGGCAGCCAAGACCGACCAGCGGCGGGCTTCCGCCTAGTCCGAGAAACCGCCCGACGCCGCTGTCCTGGAGCGGGCGAGGTCGCTTTCGCGAAGCCACTCCATCAACCGATCCAGACCGATCGTGACATCGATCGAGGGTTCCCAGCGCAACGCGTCGCGTGCCTTACTCACGTTGCTCACATAGACACGTTGGTCGCCCGCACGCCAGGGAGCGAACTCGTACTCGACGGGGCGACCCAGCTTTCCCTGTAGGTACGCAATCAGTTCAACCAGCGAGAGGGTGTTCAGCGGACCACCGCCGATGTTGAAGACTTCCCCGGAGACGGCGTCGATGGCCCGGTGGGCCGCCGAATAGCATGCGATGAGGTCGTCAACGTGCAAGATGTCACGCACCTGCAGCCCATCTCCATAAATAACAATCTTGTCTCCCCTCAGCGCCTGGATCATCAGGTGGGCCACCCACCCCTGATCCTCACTTCCAACCTGGCGCGGCCCGTAGATGCAACTTTGACGGAAAACGACGGTGCGAAGGCCGTAGATGCGCGAATAATCTCGCACGTATTGGTCGCCGGCTCCTTTGGAGCAGCCATAGGGGGAGTGGAAATCGAGTAACTGGGTTTCGCCAATTCCCTGGCTGAGACTCGCGAACTCGTAGCGAGTTCCGTTGCGTTGCACGCCAACGTCTTGCATCGAACCGTAGACCTTATTCGTTGAGCTGTAGGCGAGGAATGCGCCCGGACATTCGGCCCGTACTGCCTCGAGCACGTTGAGGGTGCCAAGCGCGTTGATCTCAAAATCGCTCCTGGGATCGATCACGGAGGTGGTAACGGCTACCTGTGCCGCAAGATGGTAGACGGCTTGCGCGTCCCGCACCGCCGCGCGCACGGCTTGATAGTCTCGAACGTCGGCGCGGACGACGGAGAGGTCGCCACCGAGCGTGGAGAGCCATTGGGCATTGGCCGCAGCGCCAGGGCGGGCGAGGTTGTCGAGGACAACAACCTGGTCGCCAGCTCTCATCGCGTGCGCCGCCACGTTGCAGCCAATGAACCCGGCGCCTCCGGTAATTACCGTCTTCATGCTCGCAAATTAGAACAGGAATCCTGACGCCGCGTTCCCCTGGCCGGCGATCGTCACCAGTGAACGCGGTAGATGGTGACGGCCCCGTCCTGGTGGATGGGCTCGAGGTAGGACTGGCTCGCGGGCTGGAAGCCGGTCAAGGTCTCGTCCGGGCCCCAGTAGAGCATGGTGATGGCGTTGTCGTGCAGGAAGGCTCGCACCGTCGCCTCGGGTGCATCCGGTTTCAACACCTCCGAGACGTTGCGGATCTTCTGGAAGTAATCGAGC
Organism: Chloroflexota bacterium; assembly: GCA_005889285.1. Lineage (GTDB taxonomy): Bacteria > Chloroflexota > Dormibacteria > CF-121 > CF-121 > CF-13. The sequence continues at coordinate 10,403 of VBFF01000098.1, read as the reverse complement.
GTCTCGCTGTAATGCCCGACATAGACGGAAACGCCCGCCCAGGCGGGGAGCAGCTGCCCGGCCCCCGGTGAGCTGAGCGCCCGATCGCCGGGCTGGTGGTGCGACGAGAGCCATTGCATGGCTTTCCAGCTGTCGTCGCCGACGTAGGCCTCGGCGAACGCCCCCGACGCGAACCGCAACGCGATGGCGAGGACGATCAGCGACGAGAGGCAGCAGCTGGTGACGAGGATCGCCTCGATGCGGCGCGCACGCGCGCGATGCAGCCGCGAGGCCAGCGTCCGAATGCCGAGCGCGGCCAGGATGCCCACCGGCACGTAGAGCGCGTCGAGCAGCCGCCGCTGGATGTTCGCGATGTTGGGCAGGTAGAGGAGCGCCAGCACCAGCGGTGGCCACACGAAGAGAAGCGCCAGGCCGCGGTCGCGGCGCCGCCAGGCGACCACCATCCCAAGGGTGGCGGCCAGCAGCGGCAGGCCGAGGCTGACCACGAGGCTCACCGGACCGGGCGCCTGATGGCGCCACTGACGTGCCCACTCGGCGATCGTCGGATCGCGAAAGAGGATCCAGGCGTTGTAGGCGAGCAGGGGGATGGTTGCCAGGAAGGGCAAGAGCTGGGCCGCGATCGACCGGATCGAGGGCCGCTCGCCCCACGCCAGGAGCACGCCCCGGTAGGCGACCCAGATCACACCGAGCACGGGAATCATCTGCGGATGGATGGCGGTGAGCGCGATCAGCGCGGCGGAGGCGACCGCCACCGGACGCCAGGCGGGCGCGTCGGCGATCTGGAGCAGGCCCAGCAGCGCCACGATGATCAGCGCGGTCGCCCAGGTGAAGTGGGGGATCGCCAGGATGGAGTACCAGCCGCTGATCTCCGGTAGGTGGAGGTCGAGTGCCTCGACCGGGCTGCCGAAGATCGAAGGATTTCCCAGAGCCTGAGCGAGAAACCCGGCGCCCGATGCCAGGATCACGAGCAGCAGCGCGAGGCGGCGAAGCTCCCTCTGCAGCAAGCGGCGGCAGAGCTGGTCGGCGGCCAGCACGAGGGCGATCGCGCCGGAGATGCGGGCCAGGTGGTAGGTGGCGATCAGCGGGAGATGAAGGAGCGCCGCCAGATGGCCGAACAGCAGGTAGAAGGAGAAGAGGAAGACGCCGGCGTGGGGCTCGCTGGTGTACGGGTCGTTCCAGAGCCATGCGCCGTCCGCACCCTGGCGCATCTTCGCGAGGTAGGTCGTGGCGTCGTCGGCGATGAAGAAGAAACCGGCGAAGTGGTGCCCCGGCGGAGTCCAGAGATAGGCGAGGAGATAGGGCAGGAGCGAGATGACCGCCACGATCGCGGCCAACACCAGGGCGAAGCGCGGCCACTGCCGTGATGCCGGCCGCGGCGCGGCCGACGGTCGACTCAGCGGGAGCGCAGCAGCCATGGTGCCAGCAGAAAGAGGGTGAGCGTCCCCAAGCACAAAGCGTTGGCCACGAGGAAGACGGCCGGGTCAGCCGTCTGGGCCGCACGAAAGCCGGGCTGGTTGAAGGCGGGACCGACCGGCCAGCGGGCGACAACACTGAAGAGCAGCAGCAGAAGGCCGATCGCGACCGTCGATGGCAGCGGCCAGCCGCGCCCGGCGATCGCGATCAAGCCGAACCAGAGGACGGGCAGAAGAAGAACCAGGTGATGCGGCCAGGTGACCGACGACGCGAGCGGTACGAGTGGAAGGAAGGCCGCTGCGCGGACCATCGCCGGCTGACGGCGCGTCCGCACAACCCAGAGCCCGATGAAGGCGAGGATCAAGCTTGGCGCGACCAGATACGCCCATGACACAACCATCCATGGCGGCGTGTAGGGATTGCTGGTGGCGACCCGGGCGATGACGCCCTGCAGCGACTGATTGGCATAGATCGCCGTGCCGTGCGCCAGCGCGGGGACAACCTGGCCAAAGAAGATCCGGGTGTCGTCGAAGCGCACCAGGGCCGCGGCGGCAGTAACGCCGATGAAGGCGCCGAGCATCCAGGCCAACTCCCGGAAGCGGCGGTCGAGGAGGAGCCAGGCGAGCAGGAGAAGAGGAGTCAACTTGAGCGCGGCCGCCACGCCGAGGGCGGCGCCGAACCTGGCATTGCCCCGCGCGATGCCGGCGATGCCGGCGGTGACGAGGAGGAGGACGAGCAGGTTGGCCTGGCCCTGGACCGCATCGACCCAGAGGGGATAGAAGGTGGCGGTGGCGCAGAGGATCGCCGTTACCGCCCACGCAGGCGGCCGGAGCCAGCGGAGCGTGATGACGAGGGCCGCGATCAGCGCGGCCTGTCCGACCGCGAGCCAGAGGATGTTCGCGGCGGCGTCCGAAAGGAGCCCCAGCGGTGCGACGAGGAGCGCGAAGACCGGCGGGTAGATGTAGGCGGGTCGCAAGGCCGGGTCCGGGAAGGGATGGTGGAGGAAGGGGGCATACAGCGGCTGGCCGTGCCAGATGGCGCGGGCGGCCGCCAGGTAGGCGTCGAGGTCCTGGTGATACCAGCCGCCCTGGACCAGCACCAGGGCATAGAGGGCGAGCGCCGAACCGACCAGCGCGGCCTGGGCGACGAAGGCCGCTCGAACCTTCCGGACGGCCGGGGCGGCGGTGCCGGCCGGAGCCGCGAAGGGAGGCGTCGACACTGCCCAGCTATAACGGGCGGGAGAAGGGGTTCCTCACACTGGGCGTTACACCGTCGTCATGGCTGGCGCCGCCTCGCCGGCCGGTGGACTTCGGGCGTCACTGACCCGGGCCGCCGCCCGGCTGACCACCCCCGTCGGGTACCTCGGCGTCCTCGGCGCGCTGCAGATCGTGCTGCTCTGGGTGCTGCGCGGGCGCTACGGCATCTGGCTCGCGTTCGCCAGTACCGCTACGTTGTTTGCCCTCCTGCTGCTGCTGCGGGCGAGCACGCGTCACTGGCGGCTGAAGCTGTGGGGCGTCTCGCTGCTGGGCCTGCTGACTGCCATGGGTCCGACGCTGATCGGCATCCTGCAGCGCCCGCGCATCGGCCTGACGATGGAGCACGACGGGCTGCTCCAGGTGGAGTCCGCCGTCGACCGCCTGCTCAAGGGGCAACCGATCTACGGCGTGGACTGGTCCAACACCCCGATGGCCGCCTTCGGCTGGGACCTGACACCTGGCCCCAACCCCGCCCTGCATCACCTCGCGTATTACCCGCTGACGGTTCTCGCCGGCATCCCGTTCCGCCTCCTGACGGATGTGTTGGGCCTTCCCTTCGACTACCGCCTCGTGCTCATGGCTTTCGGCGTCATCGGGCTGCTCGCGATCGTCACGCTGCCCATCAGTCAGGAGCGGCGCTTCCTGCTGATCACCGCCATCTTCGTCAGCCCCATGATCACGCTCTACTTGTGGTCGGGCCGCACCGACATCCAGTTTTCGCCGCGGGCGCCCTTGGGATCGCCGTCGCCTTGAAGCCGTTTGCGTGGATGGCGGTGCCGTTTCTGCTCCTCGTGCTCCTGATCCGCTGGCGCGCCCAGCACTCCCGCCGCGAGGTCGTCACCAGCCTGGTCGCGCTGGCCGTGACGCCGATCGCGACCATCGTGCCGTTCGTTGTCGCCAACCCGCACGCCTTCTGGACGGATGTCGTCCTCTACACCAGCGGCGGCATTCCGGATGCCTATCCCATCGCCGGCTACGGGTTTGGCAACCTCCTGTACGCGCTTCACGTCATCGCGCGGCGGACCGACGCTTTTCCTTTTCTGATCTTCCAACTTGCCGCCGCCCTGCCGGTCCTGTGGCTGACCGCCCGCGCCTTTCTGCGCCGCCCGACCATCGGGCGCTGGATGGCCGGCTACGCCGGCGTGCTGCTCGCCTTCACGTTCTTCGCCCGCTTCTTCAACGACAACTACGCCGCCGTGGTCATCACGCTGTTCCTCTGTGTTCTGCCGCTCGGTGGCCTGAGCCTCGCGCCGGCACCGGCCGTCGAGGCCGAACGGCTTTCCGCCTGATGGCCGTCGCCCATCGGCAGTGGGAGGCGGAGCCCAGCACGTGGCGCCGTCGGCTCCCGCGGTTCGCCTGGCGCTGGCCGGCAGCGTCCATCGCGGCGATCGGGCTGCTGACGCTGCCGCCGATCCTGCTCGCCGCGCTTCGCATACCGTCAGGTAGCGTGTTCCCCGGCTACCTGGTGATCGCGCGCGATGCCTACGTGTACCAATCGATGTGGCGCGCCGGCTGGCACGGTGCCTGGCTCTTCCATCCGGCGTACACCGCAGAGATGCTGCCAGGGATTCTGCTCTACCCCTGGTACCTCTGGCCGGCACACCTGGTCGGCTGGGCATCGGGGCCCTGGCTCTATCACGCGGCGCGACTGCTCGCCGCCGCGGCCCTGCTGACCGCCGTCTCCCTGCTGATCCGGGAACTCTTTCGGCCGCATCTCCTGCGGCGCTGGGCTTTCGTGCTCTGCGTGTTGGGCGGGGGCATCGGCAGCGTGCTGCCGCGCGACATCCACCTCGGCCCGCTCATGACGCACGCGACGGAGATGAGCTCGCCGGGGAGCAGCGTCGCCGACCTGGTCTCCATGGCGCCGCACCTGCCATGGGCGCTGGCACTGCTCTGCTGGACGATGGTGGTCGCCCTGCGGCTGCGTCATCGCCGCGACCAACGCCTTGTGGCGAGCGGCGTGTTGGCGGTCGTCGGCCTGCAACTGATCTATCCGCAGCTCGCACTGTTGGCGCTCGTGACCATCGCCGGCTGGGCGCTGTTGCGCCATCAGCCGCGAGCCGTCGCCTTTGTTGTCCCGGCGGCGCTCGTGCAGCTGCCTTATCTCGGTTACCTGCTCTGGGTCTGGAGGACGAACCCCGACGCCCTGCGCGTCGTGCGCGCATCACTGGATGTTGGCGACCCGTTTGGTTTCCTGGTGCTCTCGCACCTCGTCGCCAGCGGACTGATCATCGTCGCCCTCGCGAACCGGCGGTTGCGCGGTGATCTCGTGCTCCCCGCGCTCTGGATCGTGGGAATGACGGTCTTCATGTTCGTCCCCGGCATCAGCGGCACCCTCGGCCGCAGCTTCATGGCGAGCTCGGTGCCCTTTGGCCTCTGCGCCGCCCCGGGTTTGCTCGTCGTGCTTCGCCGCGTGCGTGGCGTCCGTTGGCGCCGCCGGGTGCTCGCGCTCGCGCTGGCGGGCTCGAGCCTCTATGGCATCGTCAGCCTGGCGCAGCCCTACTGGATCGCCGCATTCCGGCTCGATCCCTATGCCGAATACGAGAGCCGTGCCGAGGCGGTCCTGCTCGCGCGCCTCGCTCCCCACGTGTCGGCGCGTGACGTCGTGTTGAGCACCTACCTCGACGGGATCTTCGTCCCGGCGCAGACGGACGCGCGCGCCTTCAACGGCCACCCGGAGATGACGATCGACGCCCGCCGCAAGTCGGACGATGCGCTTGCCTTCTTCACCACCTGGGGCGCGGCCCAGCGGGCGAAGTTCCTGCGCGCCAACGGCATCGACTACGTGCTCACCACCGACGCAGGCTTCGCCGCACGGCTCGCGCCGGATCCCGCGCTGGAGATGATCGATCTCGAGGACTCGGCCGCGCTCTTTCGGGTGCGCCCGTGAGACGGCCCCTGGATCGAGCGATGCTCGCCGTGACCGTGGCCCTGGCCGCCGCCGGGCTGGCCGTCATCCTCACCCAGTCGCCCGCGTCGCGGCTGAGTTCCGACTTCACCATCAACTACAGCGCGGGTGTGCTGGTCCGCCAGGGTCATCTCGCGGCTCCCTACCACCAGGGCGAGTTGAGCGCGGTGATGCAGCGGGTGGCGCCCGACGGCGCGATCGACCCACGGCTGCCGTTCAGCCTGCCGCTGGCCGCGGCGCTGCCCTACGCGCTGCTGTCGCTGCTCCCGTTGGAGCTCGCCTTTCGCCTTTTCCAACTCCTCAGCGCGGCCCTCATGTTGATCGCGCTCTTACACCTGCAGCGAGGAGCCCCCACCCTGCCCTCCCCGAACGTCTCAAACGCTCGCATGGCACTAAAGCGCCGCTCGCGTGGGCCGACGGGCCCGGCAAGCGGGGGAGGGAAACTCGAGGCCTTGCCCGCACGCGGGGGAGTGAGATACATCGGCCTGGCGGTGCTCGGTGTGCTGGCCGCCGTTCCCGCCTGGGGCGCCTTCACCGAGGGGCAGCCGACCGCGTGGCTGTTGCTGGGCGCCGCCATGATCGTGCTGGCGCTGCGCTCGGATTCGCCCGCGCTGGCGGCGGGCGCGGGCATGTTGCTGGCCGTCAAGCCGCAATACCTGCCGGTGTATCTCACCATTCTGTTCGCGGCCCGACGCTGGCGATCGCTGGGGGCCGCGGCCGCAGGCGGCGCGGTCGTACTGCTGAGCCCGCTGGCTGGGGGCGCCGGCGGTCTGGAGGCGATGGTGCGCAACGCGCTCAGCGCCAACCAGGCCGTCGCCATCCGGCTCAACGAGGCGTGGATCGGCGTGATCGGACCGGCACTGCCCACCGGCGTCGCGAGCATGGTGGCGATTGCGCTCTACCTGGCCGTCCTCCTGGCACTCTGCTGGCTGGCCTGGCGCCGACCCCCTTCCGTGATTGGCTTCGCCGCGCTTGCCGGCGCGCTCGCGGTGCTGGCCTCACCCCACGCGCTGCCCCACGATCTCTTGATCCTGGTGGTGCCGGCGTGGCTCGCCATCGTGCTCTACCGTCAGGGTGGGTTACCCAATCCATTGCCCGCGTTGCTCGCGATCGACCTCGCCGTCCTGATCGACCTGCGAGGGATCGATATCGCCCTTGGTCCCATCGTCATGACCGCGATCGTCGCCTGGTACGGCTGGCAGTTCAGGCGGCGGGCTGCACGGCAGCGCCGGCCGCCGATTGGTCGAGCCGCCTGACCGACGCCCGGCGGCCTTCGAGGCGGAGCATCTGCAGCAGCAGGGTCCACATGAGGAGCAACCCGACCAGTTTGACCGAGGTGCCGGCCAGCACCAGCGCCGCGTCGGCCCAGGAGTGGACCTGGAGATCCGACGGCAGCGGGAAGGCGCGCCGGTCCGTCCAGCACATCGCGTACGCGGCAAAAAGCCACCACGAGTAGCGCGCGCCCGGCCGGCGGACGGTGATCCAGGCGATCCCGGTGGCGAGCGGGAGCAGGAGGGTCACCAGGTGGTGCTGCCAGGTGACGCTGCTCACGATCAGCAGCGCGGTGATCAGCGCCGACACGCTGAGGCGAAGCGTCCACGTCTCGTGGGCCCCGTGGCGCGCGAACCAGAGCGTGACGCCGATGACCGCGATCGCGGCGGCGGCGATGACCACCTTGGCCAGCGTCTGGGTCGCGTTGCCAAAGAGATTGGGCGCCAGTTCCGCGATGCGACTCACCAACCCGTCGATCGATCCGTTGTCCCAGTTGGCGGTCCCTAGCCCGATGCGGGGCAGCACGACCGTGAAGAACTGCCAGCTGCCGGGCGCCGCGAGCATGGTGGCGACCGTCAGCACGACGAGCATCACGCCACCCGTGAGCGCGATGCGCCAACGGCCCAGCCGCGCAAACAGCGGGATGAGGAAGATAGGCGCGACCTTGAGCGACGCGGCCGCCGCGATGAAGGCACCGCTAAGACCCGTGCGCCGTCGCAGCGCCGCCCAGAGCGTGGCCGTGATCAGCAGCAACCAGACGGTCGCGACCTGCTGAAACTTGACGTTGAGGTAGACCGGCATGAAGCCGAAGGCGGCCAGCAGGAGCAGGCGCCGGCCGCCGCGCGTCAGCTCGGGGTGAATGCGCAGGAGGAGAAGAAGCGACGCCGCGAAGTCGCCCTGGACGACCAGCAGCCAGATGCGCGCCGCGGCCAGCAGGCCGAGGGAGGTAAGCGGTGCGAGCACCAGCGCGAAGAAGGGCGGGTAGATGTAGGCGACGACCCAGGCCTGCGTTCCCCAGGAGCGCTTGAAGTCGGCGTAGATATCCGTGCCGTGGGCGGCGGCCTGCGCGCCGCCGAAGTAGTTGACGAAGTCGAAGCGCAGGCTCTCCGGCGTCAGCGTCAGCCACTGGACGGCGGACCAAATCAGGTAGTAGGCACCGATGCCGAGCACGAGCAGCAGCAGCACCCGGTCGCGAAAGCCGACCTCGTACAAGCGCCGGACGCCGTACCAGCGCTTCACGCCGCCCGGGCCTCAGGGATCACGGCCGGCCCGGGCATCACAACCCGCCGGTGCCAGGCGAGCAGTAGCAACGCGATCGGGATCGCGGTGAAGCCGTTGAAGAAGAAGACGTGCCATCCGACGAAGTAGGCAAAGGGGACGATGGCGAAGGCCCAGAGGGCGGCCTCCGTCGTGACGTTCCCCCAGCCGCGCTGGTCCGGACCCAGGAGGACGGCGAGCAGGGGGAGGAGCACGATGGCATCGAAGCTGTGGACGTAGGGCAGGAGCACGAACCAGAGCAGGAGGAGGGTCAAGCCCGCGGCGAGTGGGGCGCGAATGCGGCGCAGCGCCCACGCGGCGTACCCGCAGCCCGCCAGCAGCACGAAAATCAAGGCGGCCGTCTTGAACGGGCCACTCAGCGCCGGGTAGTAGAAGCTATGGATCGAGGCGATGTCGGGCTGCGACCCCTGCGCCGCGCGCCAGTGCGAGAGGATCTCAGACGGCCAGTGAATGAGAACCCCGGGAAGCGCCAGGGCCGCGGCGCCGAAGGCCAGCACGCTGCCGGCCGCGAAGCTGATCAGCAGCCGGCGCGCGGCGGGAGGCTCGAGGAGCGCCACCACGACGGGCAAGGCCACCCCAAGGTTCGGCTTGATCCAGACGAGCGTCAACACCAACCCGCCGGCCATCGGTTTTCCGCGCCAGGCGAGGTACCAGCCGGCCGCGGAAGGCGATCGGGGAGATGGTCGCGACCACCACCGCGATGCGCAGGCGCCTCGCCGGCCAGCCCAGACGCGCCAGGATGAGCCAGCTGCCGATCGCGATCGCCAGCAGCATGAGGGCCGCGAAGACGGGGTAGACGGTCTGCCACGACAGGCCGGTCAGGGGCTCGAGCGCGAGCGCCAGCCACGGACCCTCGGGATAGGGGAGGAAGTCGTAGTAGGTTGGATCGCCCGCCCGGACGTGCGCGGGGGTGTTGTAGAGGGCATCTTCGATGTGACCGAGCGCGGTCCAGTCATAGGGATCGCCGCCCTGCGCCGCGACCGTGGCCGCCGCGAAGAAGGCGCGAAAGTCCTGCCCGGCGGTCGGTGCGTTAACGAGCTGGCGCGCGTAGGCCAGCACCAGCACCGCCGTGAAGACCACGAACAGCCGCTGCCGGCGCCGAATGCCGCGCTCCGCGGCCGTCATTCAAGTGCGGCGGCGGCGTAGGCACGGTTCGCCGGCGTGTCGCGCATCATGATGGTTGCCTTGTCGAAGGTCTTGAGCTCGAACCAGCCGGTCACTCCAGGCGCGTTGTGGATCTGCCGGAGCTCGGTGATGATCGGATCGTTGGAGTGGAAGATCACCCAGTTGATCTGGTATCGCTCAAAGAGCTGCGCCTGGTCTGTGCCGAGCGACTGCAGGTGGTCGTAATCACGCAACAGCTGGTCGCCGTCGAGCGCCGCGTCGCCGAAGATGAAAACTGGCTGCGTGGTGCGCTGCGGGTCCAGTCGGAAGATCAGGTAGCCACCCCAGCCGTAGACGTTGAGCATGTGGCCGGGAGGGGGATGCTGCACCAGGAAGTCCGCCGCCTTGATGGGAAAGTCGCGCGCCACCAGCTTGCCGTCGACGCGCTGCAGCAGGCTTGGCAGGCTGGCGGCGGCCACGATGGCAAGGACGAAGACGATCATGACGACGTTGAGGGCGAAGGTCACCGGCGTGGTCTTCGGCACGCGGCGTAAGAAGCGGAGCGAGATCCGCTCCCGCGCCTGCTGGGCGTAGTCGGCCAGCGCCGGAACGGCGACCAGCATGAACAACGAGAGGTTGCGCACGGAGTGGAGGGCCAGGCCGAGGCCGACCAGCAGCAGGAGGAACTGGCGCGGTTCGATCCGGCGGGCGAGCGCCAGCCCCCCGATCAGCAGGAAGATCATGGCCTCGAAGGCCCAGATCTGGGACATCTGGAAGTTCGGGGAGAACCACTCGACGATCAGGCGCTGCTGCTCGGGGCTGCCGCCGGTCTGGAAGGGATAGAGATAGATGTCCCAGCCGTTGGGGTTGACGATGGCGACCGCCACCGAGGCGGCCAGGATGGCGGCCATGGCCCGCAGGCGAGGCAACGGCATCGCCCCGGGGCGTCGCAGCAGGGTGCGCGCGCCTTCCACGAAGAGCGCGATCCCCAGGATCGCGTAGCCGAGCACGAAGCCGGCGTGGAGATTGACCCAGAGCAGCATGACGGCGGGCAGCAGGTAGAGCGCGCGGCTGCGGCCCTCGCAAAACCGCTTGACCCACAGGTAGGTCAGCGCGCTCAACGCGAAGGTGATCATCTGGATGCGTGGGCCCCAGATCGGATTGGCGGCCGC
>VBFF01000097.1 GCA_005889285.1 Chloroflexota bacterium | reverse complement strand
ACATCGGCCACAGCCGCGTGCTGTACGGCTCGTTGCGCGAACTCGGAACCCCGGACGCCGGCACGGACGAGAGCCCGAGCTACGCGAACGTGCCATTCCTGGACCGGCCATGGACCGACTGGTCGGAGTTCGTCGCCGGCAACGCCGTGCTCGACAGCGCCTTCACGCTGATGATGGAGTCGCTGGCCAACGGCAATGTCGACGTGCTACGAACACGGCTCAAGAAGATGCTGCAGGAGGAGCGCTATCACACGCTGCACGGTCGGAGCTGGATGCAAGAGGTGAAGGCCGGCGCCGCGCTCACGCGTGCGTGGAGGGAATCGCTCGAGTGGATCGGCCCGGAAAACTCGGACGTCGACGAGCTGCACCGCGAGGGGCGGCTGGCGCACGGCGTGCGCGACCTGCGCCGGCTACTCGAAGAGCGGCTCGACGGGCACGCTCCGCCGAGCGGGCTCGAGTGGCACGGTTGGGAGCCGATCCGCCGGCCGAGAAGCGCTACATGCCGGCGAGTGGATAGCCCCCACCCTGCCCTCCCCCGCGAGCGGGGGAGGGAAGAGAAGCCGCCGTGTCCGTTCTGCCGATCGGCGGATACGGAGGTTATCTCGCTGTTCGGCAGCCAGGTGATGACGATGCAGTGCAAGTGCCACGCCTGTGGCAGCTTCTTCGAGGCCAGCAAATACTGATCGAACGATCATCTGTTTGCGAACCGCAGTTTGGACTTGCGGCCCGATAACGCGCGAATCTACACTTACGTCCGCGACCTGTCAGAAAGCCAGCCGATGAAGGAAACGACATCGGTGGGCTCCCGAACTCCGGGCCCGCAAGGACTCGAATAGTACGGAGCGAAGGTCTTCCCGGAAACGGGTGGACTGGGCGGCGGTAAGGGCTCGTTGGGTCACACCGGCGGGTTATCAACCGTAACGATGGGTCGCTTCAATTTTCTACAGGTTCTGCCGGCTTTGCCTTCCCGAGCTCGGCAGACCTGTAGTTCGCGTTCGGCCACTTGTTTTCCGAAACTTAATCGGCTATGGTCGTTTTCGGTAAGGAATGGGGTCGAAGCAACAGCGCCTGCTCGCGGTCGGCATGCCATTCTTCGTGGTCATCGCCTTGGCCGTCATGCCGATCCAGGCGGGTGCGGGCACGAGCCGGCCAGGCGGGCCGAGCGACACGACCTATGCCGCCAGCTATGCCAAGGCCAAGGTGAGCAATATCGCCGTTACCAGTCAGCGGGTGAGCTGCTATCGACCCGAGGTGCCATTCTTCACGAAAGGGACGACTGACGGCTATACCGGCATGACCCCGTGCCCGAGTGCCACCACCGGCGAAGACACCGGTGCCGCCGGGCCCTATCCGAACCAGGTCGGTAGCGCCAACGGCTACCCCGCGGCCGGCCCGATGCTCGTCAACGATCACTCGGAGTCTGACCTGCGAGTCGACCCCAACCATCCCAATCACGTCATCGCCTCGAGCAAGTGGTTTGTCAGTGCCGAGGGCTACAACCACGTCCTCGGTTTCTACGAGTCGTTCGATGGCGGCAAGACCTGGCCGGTGCAGGGCCATGTCCCGGGCTATGAGGGCTTCACCGACAACACCGACCCGATTGGCGCCTTCGACGGTTACGGCAATTACTACTCACTCGTCCTTCCGTACCAGTTTGCCTATGCGGGCGGTGCCCATGGCACTGGCGGCAAGCTGTACCAGAAAAGCAACCTCCCCAACCCGGCGATGCCGCCCGAGGCGGTCAGCGTCGCCGTCCGCCCGGTGGGCGCGAATACAGCCGGCGGCTGGATCACGACACACAAGAATTCCTCCGGGGTGATCGGTCCGGACTTCGTAGCGATCGACAACAACCAGGGCCAGGAGCCGGACAAGCAATGGATCGCGATCGATAACAACCCGAACAGTCCGAACTACAACACGATTTACGCGATGTTCGTCAACTTCAGCTTTGATGGCTTGATGAGCAAGGCCTATGTCTCGACCGCCAAAGCATTGCGCGGCGGCAAGCACACGGATTGGACGCCTCTGCAACGGCTGCCCAGCCTGAGTGGCAGCGCATCAGACACCTATTTATTGCCGCATGTCGATCCCAGCGGGACCGTCTGGACCAGCATCACGAACTTTCCGAGCCGCCAGTCGCGCAGCACCTACAGCCTCGCGGTCGACTACTCGACCGATGGCGGCGTGACCTGGCAGGGACCACTGCCGGTACCAGGCGCTCAGAATGTCGCGATCCCACCCGAGGCGTATCCGAACACGACCTTTACCGATGGCATCACGGACACTTTCACGGTAGGCACCGCGAAGGTCAACGGCCGCTATCCGATCTATATGTCCTGGGAAGACTATGCCAGCGGCGTCGACAACATCATGCTGTCGGGGTCTTTCGACGGTGGCCAATCATGGACGGCCCCCGTCCGGGTCAATGACAACCTGACGCGGGCTGACGAGTTCCAGCCGAACCTCGCCGCCGCGGCGAACGGCACGGTGAGCGTCAATTTCTACGATCGTCGCCTGGCCTGTCCGTCGGCGGGAACCGCGGAGGCCGATGGAGCCGGAATCGCGCTCGATACCGTCAATCCGCATTACAGCGGCGCGCTGCCGCCGTACGGCGCCAGCAACTACTGCATCAACACCAGTCTCCAGTTCTACAGCGCGGCCCTCACGCCGTTGGGCAACAACATCCGGCTGAGCGCCCATACCTGGGATCCGCAGCTCAATGCGCCCTGGCGCTACGGCAGCGGGCTCTTTACCGGCAAGGACACCTTCATCGGGGATTACTTCGGCAACGATTTCGCCGGGTCAACGAGCCTGACGACGTCGGTGAGCACCTACGACGACGGGACCAATCCACAGCACTACCAGCAGCAGGTGATTGCGATCGTCGCGAGTCCCTAGAACCTATCGGGTCGATCGCGCGGCGCTTCTCTAGTTCTTGAGCTCGACCGGGATGATCGTCTGCTTGAGCAGCTCGGTGCCGCGCAGCACCTGTGCCTCGGCGGGAATGCCGACCGGCCAGTCGGTAAGGAAATGCTGCAGGTCGTCGACGTCCTTGATGGTGTGGGTCGCCAGACTCACCAGGACGTCCTCCTTCTTCAGCCCGGCTTGCTGGGCGGGCCCATTGGGATCGACGTGCGCGATGCGAACCCCAGTGTCCTGCTCCAGGTGGTAATAGCGATTGACGCGGCGGTGGATCGGCCAGGTCTCACCGGTGATGCCGAGGTAGGAGCGGACCACGCGGCCGTCTCGAATCAGCACCGAGACGACGCGCTGGGCGGTGTTGCTCGGCACGGCAAAACAGATGCCCTGGGCCATGGCGATAATCGCGGTGTTGATGCCCACCACCTGGCCGCGGGTATCGACCAGCGGGCCACCGGAATTCCCTGGATTGAGCGCGGCATCGGTCTGGATGATGTTCTCGATGGTGCGCCCGCTCTGGGCGCGCATGGTGCGGCCGACGGCGCTGACGACGCCGGTCGTCACCGTGGATTGAAAACCGAAGGGATGGCCGATCGCGACAACCAGCTGCCCGACCTGGAGCCGGCTGGAGTCGCCGAGGCGGGCGTGGGGGAGACCGGCGCCGGATGCGCGCAGGACGGCCAGGTCGGTATGGGGATCCTTGCCAACAAGCTCAGCCTTCAAGGATGACCCGTCGCGCAAGGTGAGCTCATAGGCTTTGACGGCGCTCACGACGTGACTGTTGGTGAGGGCGTAGCCATCGGGTGTGATCAGCATTCCGGTGCCGACGCCGCTGACGCCGACGACGGCGGGGCCGACTGACTCGACGACCGAGATGACGGCTCGGGAATAGCTGTCCAGGAGATCAACGTCCGAGATCATTCGTGGGTCGTACCCAACGGCGGCCGGGTTAAACAAGTGCTTATCATGGTCGGCGGTGGAACCGCTCGATTTCACGAAACGGATCATCGATTTCAACCGGTTGATGGAGGGCGAGAACCGCGACAGCCACGACGCCCTCGACATCGCGCACTGGCGCGCCGTCTACACCGAAATGATCGCCTTCAAGGAGGAGCTGCTGGCCCAGACGCGCGAGAAGATCCGGAAGGTTCCCGAGACCGAGAAAGAGCTCGGCGGCATCGACATCCCATTCCTTACGGCCGAGATGCAGCGACTGAAGCGCGGCCTGGAGTTCTGGGAGTCGCGCTAAAAGACCCTTCCGCCGGAGGAATTTAGCGACCGACGACGTGCATGCGCCAGCCGCCGAGGTCGTCCGAATCAGGGTGATGGTGCATCTCGTCGCCCACCCCGTTTCGGAGCAGGTCCTCGATGGCGCGCTGGCTCTTGATGAAGGCGGTGACGACCTCGGGGTCGAAGTGGGTGGCCGAACCCTTCAGGATTTCCGTTTTCGCGTACTCGAAGGTGCGCGCCGCCCGATAGGGACGATCGGACGTCATGGCGTCAACCGCGTCGGCGACCGCCAGGATGCGTGCCCCCAGCGGAATCTCGTCGGCTCGCAACTCATCCGGGTAGCCGTTGCCATCCCACCGTTCGTGGTGATGCCGGATCAGTGGCGGTACCGGATCCAGGAAATCGATGCCCTTGAGCATGTCGACCCCGATCACCGGGTGCTTTTGCATACGCATCGCTTCATCGGGCTCGAGCCGCGCTTGCTTGCGGAGGATGGCATCCTCGATCCCGATCTTGCCGATGTCGTGGAGCACGCAGGCGCGGCGCACGGCGTTGATCTCGGTCTCGCTGCAGCCGAGGGCCTCCGCCATGATGACGGCGTACTCCTCGACCCGTCGCGTGTGACCATGCGTGTAGGGATCCCGGGCCTCGACCGCCGCCGCCAGCGCCTCGATCGTCATCAGGTAGGTGTCCTGGAGCTGTGTCATGGTCGTGCGTAACGAGGCGCTCTTCTCTTTCAGGCTCCGCGTCATCTGGTTGAAGGAGTCGGTGAGCTCGCCGATCTCGTCATGGGTCGTCACCAGCGCCTGATGGTCGAGGTCGCCGGCGCTGACCAGCCGGGTCGCCTCCACCAGCCGGTGTACCGGTCGCGTGATGCGGCGCGCCAGCCAGATGCCGATCGCGAGGGTGAACAGAACGCCGGCCAGAAAGAGCGTGACCAGGATGATGCGCAGCTGGTTGGTGTCGGCCAGCAAGCCGGCGGTCGATCCGACGGTTCCCACGTAGCCGAGGTTCGTCGTGCGCACCGCCCAGGGCGAGAGGATCTCCGTGCCGGGGCCGCCCGCGATGCGGGGCAGCTCGACGACGCTGGTGGGGCTGATCCGACCCCTCGTGGCCCCATCGAGGGCGAGCGTCGGCCACTGACTCGGCGGTATGGGCAATGACGTCGCGAGGACCTGGCCGTTGACGTCGTAGAAGCTGATCTCATCGTGCGGCAGCGACGCCTTGATCGTGCCCGTGCGGTCGTCGAGATAGTCTCCGACGAGAATGGCGCCGATCAGTCCGTCGGCCGCGTTGCGCACCGGCTGGCCGGCGAAGATCGCCGGCTGCGGGGCGGACGCCACCAGGTTAATGGTGGTCGCGCCGCCGCTCAGCAGGTAGGAGAGGCCGGGCCAGGTGCTCAAGTCATGGCTCCGGGTCACGGTATCGGCGAGGGCGCCATGGCCGACCACCCCGACGATCTCGCGGCCCGAGGTGTCGACCACTTCAACGATGACGTTGGGATGGATCGTGAGGGCCCGTTCCAGCCAGGTTTGCAACGCCGCGGTCTTGTCCCAGTTCTGACTCAAGCCGGGTCCATTGGTGAGGAGGCGAAGGATCGCCCGCCGCTCGGAATCCCCGGTCTTGACCATCGACTGGGCGACGATGCCGTCGTGGACGAGCTGGGCATCGAACGCTCCCTGGCTGCGGCTGCTCAACTCGCCGGTTGCCGTCAGCGTGCCGACGGCGCCGATGGCCAGGGTGAGCGCCGCGAAGGGGAGGACGATCTTCAGTGCCAGCCGATGGCTGAAGCGGGGCATGATGACGCGCGTGTAACGTTGCCGGGGTCGGGGAGCTTGTGGCGGCTTAGGGGGCTGGCTCGCCTCCGAAGAACGCCTGCGGGCTGGGGTCCAGCCGGACCTCGAACTCGGGAAAGTCCTCCGCCAACCGGCGCGGGTCGGCCGGGAAGATGTAGTCGAGCTTGACGAAGTGGCCCAGTTGCTGTGCCTGGCTGAGGAAGGTGGTCGCCAGCAGCATGCTGCTGAAGGCGGCCGTGCGGCGGGCGCCGCCAGTTCCTGGCTGGCTGAGCAAGGGCATCCGCTCGGGGTCTCGCGCGCCCTCGGTCTCGACCACGATCACATAGACGCGTTCTGGCACCGACACGCCTATGGGCTAGCGAGGATGCCGTAGTGGAGGTGGACCACGCCGCCGGCGAAACGGCGCTCGTCGAGCAGCTGAAGCTTCACGCGGGCGTGTTCCGGGAGGGCCTTTAAGCCGCCTCCCACCACGATGGGCACGACGAACAGATGGATCTCATCGACTAACGCGGCTTTGATCGCCTGGGCCGCGAGATGGGGACCTCCGAGGGACATGTCACGTGAGGCGGCCGCCTTCATTCGGCGGACGGCTTGCGGGTCGAAGTCTTTCTCGATCCGCGTCCTGCTGGTGGATGCCGTCGCCAGCGTCTTCGAGTAGACGACCTTGTCGGCCGCCTGCCAGATCCGCGCGTAGTCCCTCATGACCGGTGGCTCACCGGCTTCGGTCGGTGCGGTCTCCCAGTAGCGCATGACGTCGTACATCCGGCGGCCGTAGAGATAGGTGCCGATGGGCCGCTCGAGGTCGTTGACGAAGGCGTGCACCTCCTCGTCCGGCGCAGCCCAATCGAAGTTGCCGTCCTCGTCCGCGATGTAGCCGTCGAGCGACATGATCGCCGAATAAATGAGTTTGGCCATGTTGAGGAGGGAAACTATAGCCGGTGTCGACCGAGCACGTTCTTCCCTTAGCCCTCCTGGTCGTCGTCGCGGTGCTGCTATGCGTCGCCGCCCGGCGCGCTCCAGGGCGTTGGATCGATGTGGTCGCCGCCGTCATCGCGCTCACGCTCCTGGTCGCCGAGCTGAGCTGGCAGCCGTATGTCGTCGCGAACAAGACGTGGTCCGCGGCGGCCAGCCTCCCGATCCAGCTCTGTGACGTGGCCGGCTTCGTCGCCGCGGCGGCGCTCTTATGGCGGCAGCTCGCGCTCGTCGAAGTGGCGTACTTTTGGGGGCTGGGCGGAACGCTCCAGGCGGTGCTGACCCCAGACCTCAAGGACCATTTTCCGAGCTTTCCCTACCTGCAGTTCTACGTGACGCACGACCTGGTCATCCTCGCGGCGCTCTTCCTCGTTGTCGGCCTCGCCCTGCAGCCGCGGCCCGGTGCCGTCCGCCGGATTTTCGCCTTGACGGTCGTCTTTGCGATCGTGGTGGGGCTGATCGACCTGGGGACCGGCGGCAACTACATGTACTTGCGGCAGGTGCCGGTCAGCGGCAGCCTACTCGACCTCATGGGCCCGTGGCCCTGGTACATCGCGGCGGGCGCAGTCTTGACGCTCGTCGTGCTGGCGATTCTCGACGCACCGTTCCGTCTATCTAGACTACGTAGCCATGACGCCGGCTGAGGCACGCGACGCGTTCACGCGCCTGCTGCAGACGCCGGAGCCGGAACTGGACCTGGCCGAAGCGGCGCTGCTGATCGCCGCCGAAGAATACCCGGACCTGCGTCCGGCGGTCTATCTCAATCAAATCGCCCGCATGGGGACTGAGCTCAAGCAGCGGATTCGCGCCGAGGTGGAACCGGGTCGGGTCGTCGAGGTGGCGAATGCCTATCTATTCGACGAGCTGCACTTCAAGGGCAATCGCCAAGAATACTACGACCCACGCAACAGCTTTCTCAACGAAGTGCTCGATCGCCGGGTCGGCATCCCGATCACGCTCGCGGTGCTCTACGTGGCGATAGGGGAGAGGGCCGGCCTGCCGGTGCGTGGGGTTGGCATGCCCGGCCATTTCCTGGTGAAGTACGCGCCGGCGGCCAGCGGCGAGATCTTCATCGATGCCTTCAACGGCCGCACGCTGACCCGCGAGGAATGCGCGAAGATGCTCAACGAGATGTACGGCGGTGAAGTCAAGATGCGGCCCGCCCTGCTCGAGCCCTCGACGAAGCGGCAGATCCTCTCGCGCATCCTTAATAATCTCAAGAGCCTCTACTTATCGCGTGGCGACCTGGCGCGCGCGCTGAGCGCCAGCGACCGCATCATGCTGACCGACCCACACCTCACATCGGAGTGGCGGGATCGCGGCATGATCCATTTCCAGATGCATCACGATGCCGAGGCGTTGAAGGATTTCGCGCGCTACCTGGCGATGCGACCGGAGCCGGAGGATGCGCCGCGGGTCAAGCAACTCCGTGGCCAGCTGATCAGCCGGGTCAATTAGTGGCACGCATCGGTCTCGTGCTTCGAGAAGGGCTGCTCTTTGGGGTCATCGGGGGTCTCTTTGCCCTGCTCGTCCGCCTGGTGGCCGTCTACGCCACGCACGACCTGACGCCGACGATGTTCGAGAATTTCGTGAGCTCCGCCCTGGGTTTTCTGATCATCGGCGGCGCCGGACGCAAGCTGGCCGCCTCGACCAAGAGCACCAACCCGGCGTTGCAGATGGGGGCGATCGCCGGCGGGATCAGCGAATTGTTCCGTAACGTGGTCGCGGCGCTCATCCTTACCTATCTCCCGGTGGGTCAGACCGCCTTCGATCGTCTCAGCCCGGCGGCGAAGCGCCAGGCCGCAGACACCGGCGCCCAGCTGATCAACCTGGGGCTCGACCTGGCCGTCGTGGTCGTGTTCGGCGCGATGATCGGCTGGTTAGGTGCCTGGACGCTGCTGACGTTCCGCCCGCCCCGCGAACCGCAAGGTTAGGTCCGCGGACCGAGGGTAGAATAGTCACGATCGCGCTAGACGGGGAGCCAGCGGTGCCCTGTACCCGCAATCCGCTTTAGCGGGGTCGAATTCCCCTTTGAGGGGTGCGCTGTCCGGAGCGTCGTTTCGTGCGACTGCGTTGATGGCCTGGTCCTGCGCGACCTGGTTCCGTGAACCCTGTCAGGTCCGGAAGGAAGCAGCAGTAAGCGGGGTGCCGGGGGCGCCGCAGCCCACCGGGCCTGAGTGGTCCGCGTTGCGTGCCCGGGCGGCGTTACAACGAGAAGGGGTGCGCGGTCAACCCTACCGTCTCAAACGCTCGCCTGGCACTAAAGCGCCGCTCGCGTGGGCCGACGGGCCCGGACCGATGAGTTTTCCTGCGGGCGGGGTCTAAATGGCATGTCTACTTCACCACGCCTCATCGACAGGAGCACTGACATGCCGCTGGAGAACACCAAAGATCGCAGATGGATGGCGCTATACCTCCTGTGCGCCGGCTTCCTGATGATCGTCCTCGACATGACGATCGTCAACGTCGCGCTCCCCTCGATCAAGAAGGATCTCGGGTTCTCCCAGGCCAGCCTGGCGTGGGTCGTCAATGCGTATCTGATTGCCTTTGCCGGTCTCTTGCTGCTGGCCGGTCGGCTCGGTGATCTGCTTGGTCGCAAGCGCATCTTCCTCGCCGGGCTGGTGCTGTTTACGGCTGCCTCGGTGCTGTGCGGTTTCTCGGTAGGCCAGCCGATGCTGATCGCCGCCCGGTTCCTGCAAGGCATCGGTGGGGCGCTCAGCTCCGCCGTCATCCTGGGGATGGTCGTCACGATGTTCCCCGACCCTGGCGAGCGGGCCCGCGCGATCGGGATCTTCAGTTTCGTCGCCTCCGCCGGTGCCTCGATCGGCCTGCTGGCCGGTGGCGTCATCACCCAGGCCGTCAGCTGGCACTGGATTTTCTTCGTCAACCTCCCGATCGGCGTGCTGATCGCCGTGCTGGCTTCACGGATGCTCGAGTCGGACCGTGGCCTCGGACTCGATCAGGGAGCCGACAGCGTTGGGGCTTTCCTCGTCACCGCCGGACTGATGCTGGGCGTTTACGCCATCGTGCAGTCGTCCGCCTATGGCCTGGTCTCGACGCCTGCCCTCGGGTTCGGTGGTGTCGCCGTGATCCTGCTGGCCGCCTTCATTGTCCGGCAGGCGACGGCTCGCAACCCGCTTCTTCCATTGCGACTGTTTGCCTCGCGAAACCTCTCGGCGGCCAACGTCGTCCAAGCCATCGGCGGCGTGGCGATGTTCGGGTTCTTCTTCATGGGCTCCCTCGACATGCAGCGCGTGCTCGGTTACGGCCCGCTGGCGATCGGCCTGGCGTTCCTCCCGGTCTCCGTAGGGATGGGTGCGCTTTCGATCGGCCTCACGGCCCGGCTGATCATGCGATTCGGCGCCCGCAACGTGCTGCTGGCGGGGTTTGGTT
>VBFF01000167.1 GCA_005889285.1 Chloroflexota bacterium | reverse complement strand
TGTTCGCACTGGGCCCGCACCGTGGCGCGCAGCTCGGCGCCCGTGGCGACGCAGAACGCGGCGCGCGCCGCGTCGTCGGGCTCGAGCTCGGCCAGGAGGTTGTCTAGCTCGTCTGGCGGCAGCCAGCGAACGCGCGCAACCGATTGGTCTGCGTGGTTAGAAGTTCACTCGCAGCGAGGTGCCGAACGTGCGCGGTTGGTTCGTCAGGTATCCGATGCGGGCCCGGGTTCCGCGTTCGCGGTCGAGTGCCAGGTACGCGCGCTCGTCCGCGAGGTTGTTGCCGTACACCGAGAGGTCCCACTTTTCCTGCTTGACCCCGATCCGCGCGTTCACGATGTCGTAGGCCGGCAGCTTCGGGTCGTACGTGAAGACGCTCGAGGTGTACGGAGAGCCGGGCGTGTTAGGCGTTCCGAACGCCGGAATGGGGAGCGTCCCCAGCTCGTCGTCACCAAACTGCGTGTAGCGGGTGCCGACGAACTGGTTCACCGCCGTGACATAGACCAGGTACCCCGGCCGGATTTCCCCCTGGAAGGTGGCGGCTGCCGCGAACTTCCACTTGGGGACACTCGGAAGCCGCGCCCCGCTCCGGATCCCCGAAAGGACGCTCACCGTCCCGTTCTCGGCCGGCGCGGTCACTGTGGACTGCGACTTGGCATCGTCGTAGCTCCCGGAGAACGCGAAATCGAAATTGCGGGTCGGCGCCACCTCGAATTGGAGGTCGACCCCCAGGCTTCGCGCCTTGGGCACGTTGTAGACGAGGCGCGAAGAGCAGGAGCCTGCCGTCACGTTCGCCTGGAGGTCGTGGATGTCCATGTAGAAGACGGAGACGTCCACCGAGGCCTTTCCCCCGAGAAACTTCGACTTGGCCCCCAGCTCGTAGTTCCAGACGGTCTCGTCGTTCCAGTTGGGGTGGCCGCCGAAGGTGATTTTGTCCTGCGGCGAGCAGAGGGGCTCGTTGAGGGGGTCGTTGATGCCGCCCAGCCGGAAGCCTTTGGAGACCTGGGCGTTGATCTTCGTGGTGTCTGCGATCTTGTAGCTCAAGATGAACCGAGGGGCCACGCCGTCAGCCGACGTGTTGCCGGGTTGCGACACGACCTCGTCATTAACCTCGGCGAAGATGCCGCCAAAGACCTGCTGCTTGTCTTCACTGAAGTGGTAGTAGCGCAGGCCGGCGATGAAGTCCCACTGGTCGCTCAGCGCCACCGTGCCCTCGCCGAAAACGGCGAACTGGTCCAGCTTGTACGACAGGCTGGAAAAGAAGGGGCTGTCCGGCGGCGCGAAGGTGTCGCTCGGAGATCGCGAGGGAATGCCGCTGATCTCCGTGAAGCCCGCGACGGCAAGGTTCTGGCCGTAGTCGCGGGTCTGGTGGGCGTAGAAGCCGCCCAAGACCCATCGGAAGGGGTCCTGGGTGCCCGAGAGCCGGAGCTCCTGAGTGAACATCGTGGCCGGCTTGCGGTTCGGCGTCGCGGGGTCTCCGCCGCCCGTGGCGTCGTAGAGAGGCGCGTTCAACGAGTAGACGGGCTCGGGCTGGCCGATGCTGCCGCCCGTGATACTGGAGGTGAGCGCGCCCGCGTCGCGCACGACGAGGATGTCGCGGCGGTTGTAGGAGGTGATCGAGGTGAGCTCGGCCACGCCGAAGTCGTAGTTGATGTTCAGGTCGCCCAGTAACCACTTGTCGGTGTATGGCTCGCGGATCTGGATGAACTGCTCCCGGTCGCCCAGCGTGACCGCGGGCCGGTTGGTGGTGAACGGGTTGGCCAGGATGTTGTAGGCATCGATGCGGTTCCAGCCATCCATCTCGACCTTTTGGAAGAGGAAGCGTGGCGTGATGCTCAGGTTGTTAATGGGCGCGAACTTGAGCGCGATGCGCCCGCCGTAGCGCTTGCCGGTGTTCACGTGCTGTTGGGTGATCGTGGGGTCCGGCTCGATGGAGCCGTTCGACGTCGTCGTGATGCCCGGCGAGTCGATGTAGCCGCCCAAGGCGTTGTAGTACGCGGACGCGCGCAGCGCTGCGACCTGTCCCAGGGGGACGTTGAAGCCGACCTTGACGTTTCCCCCCTGGTTGCCGTGCTGGATCGTGCTTCCATCCAGCTCTCCGAACACCTGGGTGGTTCCCAGCTTGGGCTGGTTGGTGATGTAGCGAACCGTGCCGGACTCGGAGCCGGCGCCGAAGAGGGTGCCTTGGGGACCGCGGAGGACCTCGACGCGGTTGACGTCGAAAAGATCGATGTCCGGCGTGAACAGGGACATCGCGATCGGTGACTCGTCGAGATAGACGCCGACTTGCTCCTTGACGCCCGGCTGGTCGCGCGCGATCTGTCCCGAGGACACGCCGCGGATCGCCACCTGGCTCTGGCCCGGGCCCAGGTTCTGCACCGAGAAGCCGCCCACGTTCGCCGCTATATCCTCGATGTCCGTGGCCCCGCGCTCGCGGAGCGTCTCTTCGCTCGTCGCTGTGATGGAGAAGGGGACCTTCCTGACCACGTCCTCGCGCTTCATGGCGGTGACCGTGATCTCCTCCACGAGGTTCGTCGCGAGGTTCGTCTCGAGGGTGAAGTCGACGGTGAGCGTGCCGCCTGCGGCCACCGCCTGCCTCTCCTGCAACGCCGTCCGAAAGCCGGCGTGCGCCGCAGAGACGCTGTAGTTGCCCGGCGGGAGGCCGGACA
>VBFF01000096.1 GCA_005889285.1 Chloroflexota bacterium | reverse complement strand
AAAGCGCTGCTCCGCCAGCGCCAGGCAGGTGGCAAGCGTGACGATCTGGTCTTCCAGTTGGGGATCGAGGCTACGCAGGGCCTGCCAGGCGCCCTCGGGAACCGCGCTGCTGCCGGGTGACGACACGCCTGCCATCTCGAGCCTCATGCTAATGCGCGAATGATCGCCACCGCCGCGGACGGCACGCGCCTGCACTACATCGTCGAGGGGACCGGTCCGCCGCTGGTGCTCGTCGGCGGCAGAACCTCTACCATCGAGGGGGCCTGGTGGCGCTACATCCCCGCGCTCAGCGCGCGATTCACCGTGATCGCCCTCGATAATCGCGGCACCGGCGGTTCCGGGAAGCCCGACACGCCGTACAGCACGTCGTTGATGGCCGAGGACGCGCTCACCGTACTGCGCGATGCCGGCGAAACCTCGGCCCACTGGTTCGGCCTCTCGATGGGCGGGATGGTCCTCCAGCAGCTCGCGCTTGCGCATCCCGCCGCCGTTCGCAGCTTGATCCTGGGCGCGACCCACTGCGGCGGCGAGCGCCCGGCGATGGCCGATGCGCCGGCCATCGAGGGCCCGCTGCGCCGCTACGCGAACCTCTACGACGCGCGCTTCATCACCGAGCATCCCGAGTGGGTGCAGGAAGACGCCACCCATTTCGGCAAGATGCCGCTTCACGCCATCGTCCGACAGGACCAGGCGGTCAAGCAGCACAACCTCTGCGCGAGGCTGGCCGAAATCCGCCAACCGGTTCTGATCATCCACGGGCGGCAGGACCGGATGGTGCCCGTCGCCCGCGCGCAAGAGCTGCAAGCCCTTCTGCCGAATGCGCAGCTTCAGGTCATCGACCCGGCCGGCCACCAGGTCCACTCCGAGCAGTTCATGACGGTAATGCGATTGCTGCAAGACTTCGTCGACGACGTCGAGCGCCAGCGAGCCTAAGCGGCCATCCAGGTGACGAGCTCGCGACTGACCTGCTTGTGTAGCCGGCCCTCGACGGCCAGCGATTGACAATGCGCGAGCGTTTCCTGCAGCGCCAGGCGCTGCTGGAACACGTTGCGCTGCATGATGCCCGCAAAGAGCTCGGCGGCCAGTTGCCAGCCGGTCTTCGGACCGCCCCCGGCGAGACGGACCAGCGCGGCCTTGCGCGCCTCGTGGTGTTCGATGATTTCCTTGATCCGACCGCGATGATCGAAAAAGGGATCGCCGTGCGCGGGCAGCACGGTTTCGACCTCGAGCCGGCGAATGCGGTCCAACGAAGCGATGTAGTCGTCCAGCGGATCCGCGCCGGATTGTGGGTGCAAGCCGATGTTGGGGCTGATCTTCGGCAACAGGTGGTCGCCCGATAAGAGAACGCCGCGGGCCGGCCAGTAGAAACAGCAGTGGCCCGGCGAATGGCCCGGCGTCCAGATGACCTCGATCTCGCTGTCGTCGACCGGGAGCCGCTCGGCGCCCTCCAGCAGCGTGTCCGGCTCGACGACCGACACGTATTCTCGGGCTCCCATCGATGCGCTCTTGACGAACTCGGCCTCCTCCTCCGGCACCCCGTTCATACTCAGCCACTTGCCGACGTCATGCACCAGGTCTTCGGCGCGCGCGTAGCGCGGTTCCATCAGCGCCACTTCCAGACGATGAATGATGAGCTCAGCCCCGGACCGCTCACGAAGCTCGCCGGCCAGGCCAAAATGATCCGGGTGGATGTGCGTGATCAAGATACGGTTGATTCGCTTGACGGGGACTTTCAACCCGGCCAGCTGCTGATTGAGAACCTGCCGCGATTCCTCTGTCTGCAGCCCGGTGTCGATCAGCGTGTAGGCGTCCCCGTCGCGCAATAAGTACACGTTCACGTGCTTCAGCTCGAACGGCATGGGGAGCTCGAGCCGGAAGATGCCGGGTGCGACTTCCACTGACCGGTAACGGTACTCGACTCAGGCGGCGGTTTGGACGGGTTCGTCGGGGCGGTTGGGGACGATCTTCTGGCCCTGGTCTTTGGTCGGCAACGGCAGGTGCACCGTGTCGGTGGCGATCAGGTCCAGGAAGGCGTCGACCACACGTGGGTCGAAATGGCTACCCCGACCGGTCTTGATCTCTTCGAGCGCCTTGTTCAGGCCGAGGGACGGGCGGTAGATCCGGTCGGCCACCATGGCCTCGAAGGCATCGGCAACCGAAATGATGCGCGAGCCGAGCGGGATGTCCTCGCCCTTGAGGCCCTTGGGATAGCCGGTGCCGTCGAATTTCTCGTGGTGATGCCGGATCAGCGGGGCGACATGGTGTAGGCCCTCGACCGGACCGATGATGTCGGCGCCGATTTGCGGGTGGCGCCGCATCCAGGCCATTTCGTCTTCGGTGAGCGCCATCGATTGCCGGAGGATGCGATCAGGGATTCCGATCTTGCCCACGTCGTGAAGGATGGCGCCGAGGCGCACGGCGGCTGCCTCGTCACGGGAGAGGCCCATCCGCTCGGCACAGGCGCCGGCTAGCTTGGCCAGCCGTTCGGAGTGTCCCCGGGTATAGCTGTCTTTTGCCTCGATCGCATTGGCAAGCGCCATGTTGACCTCGGTCATCAGCTTGGCCTCGACGTCGCGACGCGTCACCAGCTCCTGGTGGGCCGACACCGCGCGCGCCATCACCGAGCCGACCACGGCAACGACCACGAAGAGAAAGAGGCGCTGCAGGATGATCGAGCGCTCGTCTGTCACGGTGGCGAGATAGGTGCCGGCCTGCAGTGGTGCGACGGCACCCGCCGTCAGGTAGAGCACGGCAACCAGCAGGGCGCAGAGCACGGAGCCGCCGGCGCCGAAGCGCAGCGCGGAGACGGTGATGACGAGGAAGAACAGCACGGCGAAGGGGCTCTCATAGCCCCCCGACGCATAGGTGACCATGGTCGCCACCAGCATGTCGACCGCGGTCGTCGTATAGCTGAAGGCTCTCCCCGGACGTTGATGCAGGAAGAGCAAGAACAGGGTCGTCAAGCAGACGACGCCCCAGGCCGCCAGGATGGCGTTGATCCGGCCCTGGTCATAGCCGGCCGCCGGATTGAGGTTGTTGAGGATGACGGCGAAGATCAGCAGCGTCCAGCGAAACAGGCCGGTGAGCCGCTCATTGCTGAGATTGATCAGACTCTCGGCGGGGTCCTGGGAGCGCTGCCGGGCCTTGCGCGACGCATTGCGGGCGACGGCCATTGCCGAAATTATCGGGCCGCTCTGTGACGACGAGCGTTACAAACCGGTCGCATTCCATGTCGCGGATGAACGCGGCCTAAGTCGGCAGACGGACGCCAAGAAAATCTGACAGCACCTGCCGGACGTCCTGGAAGCGGAGGAAGGCGGTGTCCGCCTGGGCCAGGGCCGCGTCAACCGCATCGTAGGCATCCTTGAGCGGACCCACGAGGTCGGTGGTCGTGACCTCGGCCCGCTTCGCATGGGCGTCACGGAGCTGCTGGCCGATCGCCTGCGTCGACGCGCTGTAGTCCTTGGCAATACCCTGCGCCTGCTGCAGGACGACTTGAAGATCGTCCGGCGTAAGCGCTCGGCCGGCGTATTGCTGCTTGAGCCCCGCCACCTGGATCGCCACGGCGGTGGCAGCCTCGCCGGCCCGGCTCATGTCGGCACCAATAATCGCCAGGTGAGTCACGGCATCGAGGTTGCGGCCGGCCGCCGGTAACCCAGCCAGCGCGCGAAGCGCCGGGTCGTTGCGGGCTCGCCGGCCGGCCTCGCTGAAGTCGCGCTCCGCCTGCCTGAGGTGGGCTGCCGATGCTCGAAGTTGGGCGGGATCGATCGACAGCTTGGCGGCACTCATGCCCGCCTTCGCCGCGACCAGCTCCTGCCGGCCGCCGTCGAGCTGCTGGTAGACAGTCGTGGCCGCATAGCCGGTGTAGGCCACCAGCGCGAGCAAGGCGAGCGCGACGATGGCGATGATGGCGCCGCGGCCGCGGCGCATCAAAAAATTAGCGGGCGCGCGGCGCCCGCTCTCTCGATGACCAGGTTGGGTCTAGGCCGCGGCGCGATTGCCGGTGACGAGGCGCACGACCCAGAGCAGGATCACCGCACCAACGAACGCGGCGATGAAACTGATCAGCAACCCGCCGCCGCTCACGCCGAGCACCGTCGAGAGCAGCCAGCCGCCGATGAACGCGCCGATGACGCCGACAACGATATCCATGAAGACTCCGTACCCGTGACCGCTCACGACCCGCCCGGCCAGGGCGCCCGCGATACCGCCGATGATCAAGAACACGATGAATTGCATACGTACTTCCTCCTGCGAACGAGACTTGGTACTGAGATACTTGTACCCGGTTTCTATCTAAGGTGTCAACCCGGCTATCACAATCGCCTTCGGGCGAGCTAGCCAGCGAGCTGTTGCTCGACGCTTGGTGGAGCCGCGCGGTCAGGTCTCACGCCGGCAAAGAGATCGCGCTCCAGGACGCCGGTCACCCAGGGGTCGGGAAAGGCCCGAACAAACATTTCCGATGGCTTCCCGGCGATGGCGATCGCGGTCGTGACGCTGACCAGCGGGCTCGAGCCCGCCAACCGGTAGTAGAGTTTGGCCGGCAACGCGGAGGTGCCGCCTGCCGCGCGGCGAACGCGCGAGAAGGCGGTGGCCACGGCCTCCCGGATGGGGGCCTCGCCGTCGGCCACCACCACGTGGGGACGGACGCCGGCCATGACATCGGTAAAGACGGCGCCGAGCACCTCGGCGGTCAGCTCGCGTACCTCGTAGTCGAGGAGCACGAGGTCACGCACGCCGAGGCGGCCCACCGCAGGCAGCTGCTCGGCGCCGCGCCAGTCCCGACCGCCGGCACAGAGCAACGTGATATCGGTGCCCGAGGCGGCATAGTGGGCGAAGGCGTGTCCGGTGAGGTCGGCGGCCTGGTTAGGGTCCGCCACGACGCCCAGCAGTCGAAAGGGCACATCGGATAATCGAGCGCACGCGCCGATTCTTTCTGCCTGTCTGTTTAGACGGCGGCGCGCGCGCTGGAGAGCAGCCGGTCGTAGGCGTGCTTCAGCTGCGGGTAGCGCAGGAAGATCAGGTGGGCAAACTCCTGGGTGAGGGCGCGCGGCGGCCGGACGAGGCGCATACCGGCCTCGCTGAGTAAGCGATTGCCCTTCCGGCCGTTGCAGCGCCGGCAGGCGATCACCTGGTTCTCCCAGCTGTTGGCGGCCCCCCCACGGGATGTGGGAACGACGTGGTCGACCGAGAGCTGGGCGGAGGGCATCCCCTTGCCGCAGTACTGGCAGGTGCCGTCATCCCGAAGGAGGAGGTTGCGGCGGTTCGCCCGGAGGAGGCGGCGCGGGATCTGGATGTTGGCCAGGAGCCGGACGATGACAACGTCCGAACCAAAGCAACGCCGTGCCATTGCTTGCTCGACCGCCTGCCGGGCAACCTCGTCAATGAAGGTGACGCGCTGCTTGGTCAGCAGGACGACCAGCCGCCGCTTACTTATGACGTTCAGCGGCTGAAGTGAGGCGTTTAGTAGTAGGACGAGTTCGAACGACCTCCTGTTGTCGAGTCTCCGCCCGTGGGCGCCAATAATATAACGGAGTTCGTTCGGACAGTTTTCGCCTAGCTGGCGGCCTGGACCCGGCGGTCGATCGGGACGTAGGCAACGTCCTTCTCCCCCACGTACTCGGCGCGCGGCCGGATCAGCCGGTTATCACCGTACTGCTCGAGCACGTGCGCCGCCCAGCCGGCAATCCGGCTGACCGCGAAGACCGGCGTGAACATGTCGATCGGGATGCCCATCGTGAAGTAGCAGGAGGCCGAGTAGAAGTCCACGTTGGCGTAGAGGTGCTTCTGCTGCATGACGACCTCTTCCAGCTTGCGTGAAATCTCGTACCAGCGAAGGTTGCTGATGTGCTCGCCGAGCTCACGCGACATCTCTCGCAAATGCGTCGCCCGCGGGTCCTCCGTCCGGTAGACGCGGTGGCCGAAGCCTGAGATTTTTTGATGGGCGGCGAGACGCTCGGTGACATAGGCCTCGGCGCGTGATGGCTCGCCGATCTTTTGCAGCATCTTCATCACCTGCTCGTTCGCGCCCCCGTGGAGGGGACCGGCCAGCGCGCCGATCGCGGAGACGATCGCGGAGTACATGTCGGCCAGCGTCGCCGCCGTCACCCGCGCCGCAAACGTCGAGGCGTTGAGCTCGTGGTCGGCGTGAAGGATCAGGGCCAGGTCCATGGCCCGAATGAACAGGGGATCCGGCTCAGCGCCGAAGAGCATGTGAAGAAAATTCTCCGCGTGGCTCCCGTCCGGTTCGGGATCGACCGGCCGGCGGCCGCGCCGGATCTGCTCGTAGGCGGCGACGATGGTCGCTGTTTGCGCGGTTACCCGCATGGCCTTGGCGATATTCGCCTCGCGCGCAGGGTCGTGCGCCTGCGGATCGTAGAAGGCGAGTGCGGAGAGCGCCGTCCGCAGCGCGTCCATAGGCGTCGCGGTCCGCGGAAAGTCCTTCATCAGCGTCAGCACCTGGGTGGGGAGCACCCGGTGCGAAGCCAGCTCGGCGCTGAACTGGTGCAGCGCTTCTCGGGTCGGCAGCGACCCGAACCAGAGCAGGTAGGTGGTCTCCTCGAACGACGAGTTGCGGGCAAGGTCGTGGATGTCGATGCCCCGGTAGGTCAGCTTGCCCTGCGCGCCGATGATGTCGCAGATCGCGGAATTCGCCGCGATGACGTCTTCGAGGCCCGCCTTGCTGGTCGCCATACGAGCCAAGTATAGAAACCGCTCCTAGACTTACTGCGCGGTGACGGACGTGACGTGGAAGTCAGCGGCCAAGGATTCGGGGAAGGGCTACTACACGCTGCATACGGAGGAGATCGGCTCCGTCCCGGTGCGACTGTTCCTCACGCCCGACCTGCTGGACCAGGTCGAAGAGCCCATCTATCCGCAGATCGTGAACGCGGCCAGCTTTCCCGGCGTCAAACTGGTGGCGATCACGCCCGACGTCCACCACGGCTACGGCGTGCCCATCGGCACGGTTCTCCTGACCGATGCTGACACCGGTGCCGTGGCCATGGGCCCTGTGGGCTTCGATATTTGCTGCGGGATGATGTCAGCCTCCAGCGATGTCCCCGTCAGTGCGGCGACGCCCGACAATCGCCTGCGGTTCAACCGGGAGGTGACGCGGCGTGTCGCGCTCGGACCAGGGAAAGTCAGCCACACGCGGCTCAAGCACCTGACGCAGAAGCAGTTCGAGGCGATCATCCGCGGCGGTGCCGCCTACTACGCCCAGCACTATGGCGAGCGGGTGGACCGGACGCGCACGGAACGCGACCGCCTCCCGGTCGATGACGCGTGGCAGCCGCCCTGGGGCGGTCAGGGACGCCCGGAGCGCGGCATCCCCCAGCTCGGCACGCTGGGCGGTGGCAACCACTTCATCGAGCTGCAGGGCAACGTGGGCAGCGACACGCTGTACGTGCAGCTGCACTCCGGCAGCCGCGGTTTCGGCCACGGGCTGGCGACGAATTATTTTCAACTTGCCCGAGAAGAGAACCCGGCCATCAAGGCGCTCGACCTCGGCTACTTCACCCCCGAGTCGGCGCACTATCGCGACTATCTGAATGCCGTCGCGGCCGGCGGGAACTTCGCCATCGTGAACCGGCTCGCCATGTTCGAGCAGATCTCGATGGCTTTCGAGGATGTCTTCAGTAAACCACTTTCGCTGGTCTACGAAATCAGCCACAACCTTGTCCAGCGCGAACATCACCCGGAGTTCGGCTGGGTCCACGTCCACCGCAAGGGCGCCACGCGCGCCTTCCCAGCCGGCTACGACGACCCGCAGGCCGGACATCCGATTCTCATCCCGGGTAGTAACCGGGACTCGAGCTTCATCCTCCGGGCGGCCGACCAGGCCCATCTGAGCGGCTACAGCGTCAACCACGGGTCGGGCCGCAGGATGTCGCGCAATGCCGCCAGGAAGGGCCTCAAGCAGGATGACGTCAATGCCGCCTACCGGGAGGCCGGCATTGTCGTGAACACCAACGGCGTGGTGCCCATCGACGAATCGAAGGACTGCTACAAATCATCACGCGAGGTCGTCGAGGCGGTGACCCGCGCCGGGCTGGCGACGATCGAGCACGAGCTGGTGCCGCTGGCGTCGATCAAGGGCGGGGAGTAAATCAGGGCGTCAGCGGAATGGTTTGCCCGAGACCAAGGCGGTTGCTACCGGCGCCGGCGCCGAGACTGATGGCGATCGACGGCGCGGTGCTTCGAACCTCGATCGCGCCCGATGAATCAGGCCCCGGCTGCACCAGTTGAAGGACCTGGATCTTTGAGCTCGCCTCGACCTGAATCTCGAGCGCGGCGGTAAATCCGGGTGCGCGATGGATGACCGGACAGACGACGTACGTCCCCTGAGTGGTGCGCGTCACCTTCGCCGGATCGATGACGAACGAGCGAACCACGCGGCCGATGCCGCCTGACGTGAACTCTGTGTAGTAGAGATTGTCCGCCGAATCGAGCGCAATGCCCTGCGGCTGCGGGATCCCGGTAATGACGCGCACTTGTTTCCCCTGGGCATCGAGCTCATGGATGGCGTTGTCGCCCAGGGTGTTGACGAAGACGTGTCCGTCGCGGCCGACAACGACGTCGTCCGGCGTCGGTAGGGTCGCGAAGCGGCGGCGGGTTGGATCGAGCACCCACAACGCTCCTCCCTCGTCCGCGATGAAGATCCGATCGGACGCGTCGACCGCCGCTCCGACCGGCCGCACCATGCCACTCGCGATCCTGGTCGCCGTCTTACCGTCGCCGCTCACGCGCCACAGCACGCCGTTCGGACTGTCCGGTATGAGGATGTCGCCGTTCGACAACTCGGGCCCGATGCCGTCGATACCGGCCCCTCCGCTGGCATTCGGAAACGCACGCCAGACGCTGACAGCGTGCGACTGGAAATCCATCGCGATCCGGACCACGCGGTTGCGGCCCTGCTCGGCAACCAGAAGGGGGCCAGACCCGTACTGCCGGCCCTGCTGCACGATTCCCTCGGGTTCCTTGAGGCCCGCGGCGAGGCGTTCCACCGATCCGTCCGAATTGAGGATAGAGACGGTGCCTGCGGTGATGTCGCTGAAGTACAGGCGTGCATCGAGGCCCAAGGCCAGGTCATCGGGTGCCGGCAGATTCCTGACGACAAGCTGCGGACCACCGAGTGCCGCCGTCGACGGGCAGGCGGCCAGCGGGGACATGGACGGGCTCGGCGCCGCCGCGGGCTTGGGCGACGCTATGACGGGCGCCTGCTGACAGGCGGCCAGCATCGTCATGGCGATCAGCGACAACCACCAGCGATGGCGTTTGACCCGGATGAAGCGCCGGTCTACGATGGCCTCGTGCTCAAAGTCATTTCGGCTCCCGAACTCGCTCGCAACCTCGATCCCATTCTTCAGGCGCTCGAGGAAAGCGGTACGACGCTGATCATCAAACATCACGACCAGCCCGCCGCGCTGCTGGTCCGGTTCGACGCTTATGTTGCCATGCTCGCCACCATGGATTACTCCGGGTGGGAGCGCTGGATTGAAGAGGTGCGCGCGGCCTTCCCGACATCCGTCTTCAGTCCGCCCCGCCGCCCGAAGTCGGTGGTTCCCGCCTTCATCGATCCAGNNNNGCGGGGCGCCGCCGGCTGGCCGAGGAGCTGGCGGCGATGGGCATCCAGCTGGAGGAGCAGCAGCTCGGATCGGTGTACTCGCTGGTCATGAGCCTCGCCGAGCGCAAGCGCGTCCTGTATGCCGAGGATCTGAAGCTGGCGGTCGACGAGGCCTTGGGGCGAGCCACGCCGGGACGGTACGCCCTCAAGGACGTCCAGGTGCATTCGCAAAGCGGACTCTCGAGCAGCGCGGAGGTGTCGCTCATCGACGAAGGGGCCGTCAAGACGGGTAGCTCCAGCGGCACCGGCACGCTCGACGCGGTCTTCCGCGCCATCCAGCGCAACCCATCGGTGATGTTCGGTCCACCGAAACTGGCGGCCATCATCTGCCCGGCGGCCATGTCAAGCGACATCGCGAGCGGCACGGTCGGGCGAGTTGCCACCGTGGCCGGCGGTGATGCGAGGGACGTGGCCCTGAGGTGACGGCTAGGCGCTGAAGGCCGGGCCGGCACTGAGCCGAGCGCACCGGGCAGAGCCGCAACGATGAGGGCGAACAAAAGCCCTGCATGAATCAGCAGCCGCCGGCGCGGGGACACCGACAACGGCCGCTACGACTTATGCCCCATCGCCGACTGGATGAGCGGTTCGACCAGGCTGAAGATGGTGCCGAAGATCAAAAGGAAGAGGAGGTAGACCAGGAAGATGCCGGCAATCACGATGCCGATGAGCACGCCTCTCGAGAAACGCTCCATCTCGAGCCGCACGACCTTGATCAGCAGCGCGGACATCAGCAGGCCGAAGACCGCGCCGATCGGGTTGGGAAAGCCGAGCAACGCACCGATGGGAACCGGGAGGTAGCAGGCAAACTCGGGCAGCGTGCGAGGGATCAGCGAACGCCGCGGTGGCGCCAGGACAGCGGTCGCCGCCACCGGGCCACCGAGCCAGCCCTTGCACTTCCCGCACGTCTGGTTCTCGGGCGCGTTGTAGCGATACCCGCACTGCGGGCAGGCCTTGAGCGTCATCGTTGCCTCAGGCAGCTCCGCGGAGCCGAAGCACTTCCTGCTCCAACTCGCTGATCCGATTGTCCCGCTGGATGATCATCTTCTTGTGCTCGGTGAGAACTTTCTTGGTGAAGCGACTGGCCATGAACCAGCGCACCCGATCGACGAGGCTGATGACGAGCACCATCAAGGCACCGATCGCGGCGCAGGCGAGCATGACGACCCAGGTGGGAATGTCCTGGTAGGTGGCGCCGAGTACATTGATCACGGCCGGCTGCTGGTTTCCCACGGAAAAGAGGGCGAGCACGATACCCAGCGCCAACGCCACGAGCCACCCGACGATTGCCATCCGCCCTGTACACCCCCAGCTTCGGTCAGTGGTTTCGCACCGACGGGCGAGTCTTCGCCCGGCCCGTATAACCGGACGCGGCGGCGCGAACTTGCGGGCCGATACACTGCGACCTTGATGGCAGTCAGCACGAAATCCGTCTGGAGCAGCCCGGCTGAGCCGGCGCAACTGCAGCCATTCCGTTTTCGCGGTGGGACGCGGGGTGTCCTGCTGATCCACGGCTTTGCCGGGACCCCCCCGGAGATGCGCGGTATGGGACAGTTCCTTGCCGCGCGCGGCTATGACGTCATGGGACCGTTACTCGCCGGACATGGCTTGACCCCGGAGGCGATGGCCACCACCCGCTGGCCGGATTGGGTGCGAACCGCCGAGGATGCCCTGGCCGAGCTTGCGCGCGACTGCACCGAGGTATTCGTCGGGGGGCAGTCGCTGGGCGGGACCCTGGCGCTCCACCTGGCGGCCACCCATCCCGAGGTGCGCGGCATCGTCACCATGGGGGCGATGAGCTCGCCGGCTTACTTCCGGGATTGGCGCCTCAAGGTGATTCGCGGACTCAAGTACGTATCGCGCTGGCATGTGCCGGGCGGAAACGACGTCGACCTCGGCGACCCCAGCGCGCTGCGCCTGCTCCACAGCTACGCCCGCCGTCCCACCGTCTGCATCGAGAGCCTGATGAGGCTGCTACGCGTCGTCGACCACGAGCTGTCGAGGATCACGGCTCCGGCGCTGATCACTCATGGCCGCCACGACCGGACGGTCGATGTCGCCAACGCGCCCCATATCATGGACGGCATCGCATCGACCGACAAGCAGCTCGTCTGGTTCGAGCGCTCCGGCCATGCGATCACCGTCGACCTCGAGCACGATGCCCTGTTCGCCACCGTGCTGGACTGGCTCAACGCACACTGATGGACCGAGGCTGGCCGGCCCAGGAAGCGCGGCGTGCCCCGCACGGCATGATCGCGAGTGTCAACCCGCTCGCGAGCGCGGCCGGGCTCCGGGTGCTGCGTGACGGGGGGAACGCGATGGACGCGGCGATCGCGGCCGGGGCGGTGCTCACCGTGGTCGAGCCATGGAGCGGCCAGCTGGGCGGCGACGCCTTCATGCTGGTGGCGTCGGCCGACTCGCGGACGGTGACGGCGATCAACGGCAGCGGCGCGGCCCCGCAGGACTGCACCATCGACCGCTACCTGCCCCTCGGTCGAATTCCCGAATACGGCTGGCTGGCGGCCAGTGTCCCCGGCATCGTCGACGCCTGGCAGGTTGCCGCCGCGCGCTTTGGCACGCGGCCCCTGGGCACCCTGCTCGCCGAAGCGATCACCTATGCCGAGGCGGGCTTTCCGCTGACGGCCCGCCAGGCGCGCAACAACGCCGCCATGGCGACGATCGCGGCGGAGTTTCCGGACACGAGGGCGGTCTTCTTTCCCGACGGGCGACCGCCCCAGCCGGGGTTCCGGCTCCGGCAGCCGGACCTTGCCCGCACCCTGCGGACCATCCAGGCCGAGGGGGCAGCGTCGTTCTATCGCGGCTCCATCGCCCGGGCGATCGTGGCGGCGTCCGACCGGGGGGGTGGCCTCTTTGCGAAACGCGACCTGGCCGAGCACCGAACCGAGGTCCTCGAACCGATCCAGGCCAGCTACCGGGGTTGGACCGTGCTGGAGCAGCCGCCCGTTTCGCAGGGACTGATCGTGCTGATCGCGCTGAAGATCCTCGAGGCGCTCGATTCCGCGAGCGATCCGGCCGATCGCGTTCACCTGCAAGTGGAGGCCCACAAGCTGGCCCTGACCGAGCGGCTCACCCACGTCGGGGATCCCGCGTTCTCCCCCACCGTCGTCGACCACATGATCGCGGCGGAACGGGGCCGCGCGCTCGCGCAGCGGATCGACCTCCACCGCGCGGTCGCCCTGCCGCACGAACCGGCCTCCCATCCCGACACGACATATCTCTGCGTGGTCGACGAAGCACGCAACGTGGTTTCGTACATCCACAGCCTGTACGCCGGGAACGGCGTCGTGGCTGGAGACACGGGCATCCTGCTCAACAATCGGATGGGCTGCTTCAGCCTGGATCCGGACAGCCCCAACCTGCTGGCGCCCGGCAAGCGGCCGGTACACACGCTGAACTCCTGGATGCTGTTGCAGAACGGCCTACCGCAGGTCGTCGGCGGGACGCCTGGGTCGTTCTGGCAGGTCCAGACCAACCTGCAGCTGATCAGCAACCTCGTCGACCTTGGCATGCCGGTTCAGGCCGCGATCGATGCACCGCGCTGGACGATGGGCGGCCAGACCTCCTGGTCGGACTCGAGCCTGAACGTCGAGGCTCGTTTCGGCGAGACGGTCGTTCGGTCGCTGCGCGAGCGCGGTCACACCGTGGAGCCCATCGGCGACTGGGCCGCCGGCGGCGCCGCCCAAGTCATCCGAATCGAGGGCGAGATGCTGACGGGAGGCGGCGATCCGCGACCGGGCACCAGCAGCGTCATCGGCTACTAGTCCAGCGCGTGGGGAAGTGCTTGTCTTTGCGGAGAGCCGATGCTATAAATCGCAGGTAACAGCAGCGGGTCCTCATCCGCATGAACCACGCGCGAACTCTGCGTCGCGCATCCGAGGGAGGAAAAATGCCAGCGAAGAAGAAATCCTCGACTAAGAAGAAGTCGACCGCGAAGCGCTCGACGGCCAAGCGGGCCGGGGGCAAGAAGTCGACCGCCAAGCGCAGCACGGCAAAGAAGAGCACGGCGAAGCGGTCCGGTACGAAAAAGACCACAGCGAAGCGAGCCACGGCGAAGCGAAGCGCCCCGGCCAAGCGGAAGGCCGCACCCGTCAAGGCTGCGGCCCCGAAAGCCGCCCCCAGGCCGGCGGTCCGCGCCGCAACCCCGGCGCCCGCGGCGGCCCCCAAACCCTCGAGCTCGTTCGTCGGCGGTGGACGTCCGGTGGCCCGTCCGGCCGAGCCGCCGAGCATGCCATCGTTCGGTGGATTCGGCAGTGAGTCCGGGATGGGCAGCGAGTCCGAGTCCGGCTCTTCGGGCGGCGGCGCCGAGCGGATCAAGATCGGTGAGCGGCCGCCGGAACAGACCTGGCCCGGAGGCGGAAACCGCTAGACCAGTCGCTCGTCAGCCCCTGCTCACAAGAGCAGGGGCTTTTTTGTTGCGCTGCGGGTTACAGCTACGTCCGTCTGCGCAGACCGAATGGGCCGATTCGCCAGACGCCCGGCCACGCCACCCCCGTTTGATGTAGTAGAGGAGTTTCATGACAGCAGTGCGGCGCATGGCGGCAGCTGGGCTGGCGAGCCTGACGGCACTCGTCCTGATGACCGTGCCGGCGATGGCGGCCACCAAGCCCGCGGCACCCGCGCGTCCCGCCACTCCAGCGGCGCCGGCGCGGGCGAGCGCGGCCTTACCGCCCCAGATCTACCAGCTCAACCCGGTCAAGGTCAATCCGGCCGTGCTTCCCAACATCATGATCCTCGGCCAGCACCTGACCCCGGCGACCACCGTGCAGGTCGGCGGGCGGCCGGCGACGACGGTGCAGGTTCCCGATGCCAATCACCTGCTGATGAAGCTGCCCGAGAACCTGGCGCAGGGCTCCTACTCGGTCCTCGTGACCAACGAGGCCGGCACCGCCCTGGCGAGTGACCAGCTCGTGATCGACGACACGGGGACGCAGCCGAGCAACCTGATGATGCTCGTCGGCGGCGGCGTCCTCCTCCTGCTGATGCTCGTCATGCGCCTCGCCCGGACGCCTGGCCTCGCCTAAGGCGCCTCTATCGGTGATGCCCAGAGATCCCCTTCCTCGGACCTGCGCCTCGTCGGTGAAGCGGCCCGGCCCCTCTGCGACGGTCCGGAGTGCGACCCCCGCCGCCTCGCCGCTTGCGTCGAGGACTGCGCTAGGCGCGGCGGGAGATCAGCAACTGCAGGTCCGGCTGCTCCTCCACCGGGTCGATCTCGGGTTCCTGGCCGAGTGCCGCCTGCGGCACCGCGCGCATGGCGGCCAGCGCACCCCGCATCTGCCCCAGATTGCGCTTGGCGTCGGTGAACGCGTTCTGAATCATGGTGCTGCCGCGCGCAATGCTGTTCTCGAGCAGGCGATCGAGCGACGCGACGTTGTCGTCGATCTGCTGCAGGTAGCCTTCGAGGTTCTCGAGATCGATCGACTTCGCGTACTGCAGGTGCAGGCGGAAGAGGGCCAGCACGTAGGGGATCGTCATGCTGTAGGGCATCAGGATGACGCCTTCGCGGTAGGCCTCGAGGTGCGCGCGGCGGCAAGCGTTGAACACCGGATCGGGAACGGCGGCAACCGCGAAGCCGAGCGTCGCCGCCGGGTCGATGTACTGCTTGACCTCCCGGACCTTCAGTCGCAGGACTCGCTCGATCTCCTGGACGAGGATCGTCTCTTTCCCCGGCTCCTGTAGGCCGTCGCTCAGCCGGTCGAGCAACTCGGGGGACGGCCACTTGCTGTCGATCGGCAGCCGTTTGCCGTTGGCGAGGACGAGCGCGTACTCGACGACCTTGCCGTTGACCCGGAAGTTCATGTCGATCATCTCGGCGGGGAACTGCCGAAAGGCGTCCTGCAGGATGTTCTCGCCGGCGGCGCCGCGGGTGCGGCTGCCGAGCAGGACGGTCTCGATTCGGCGGGCCGAGGCCTGCACGTCCTCTTCCATGCGGCGGCGCTCCTCGGCGTCGGCTTTGAGGCGCTCCATGGCGACGCGCGCATCGGACAGGTCCTTCCCGATCGCGTCACGAACGCCGGCGGAGCTCTCCAGCACCTTGGTCTCGACGCCCTGGACCGCCGTCTGCACCATGCTGAGCGATTGGTTCAACGCGCTCTGCTGATTGCTCACGGTCTCGACGTGGGACTTGAGCGCGCCCAGGTCACTCAGCGCTGCCAGGACGGCATCGGATGGGCTGGCAGCAGCGGGCCGCCGGACGAGCAAGCCGAAAAGACAAAGCAGGGCGGCCACCAGCAAGATCACGAGGACCAGTTCGAGGACGCTCACTTGGACTCCTTGAGGACGTGAAAAGGACGGTTGGTCGTGTCAATGGTGGTTGGGTGCATAGGCAAAGTCAAGCAGCCCGTTTTGACAGCTGTCTGTCGCACGCCGGGGAGGGTTATTTGTCGATACGGTAGCCGCGCTCGATCCAGGCGGCGGTGCCGCCCTCGACATTGGTCACCGAGTCGTAGCCGAGTTTCTGGAGGTAGCCGGCCGCTGCGAGGCTCCGCTGGCCGCTGTGGCAGATGGCCAGGATCGGCCGATCACGGGGCACTTCGTTGACGCGTTGCTCCAGTTCCCCCAGCGGAATCAGCTGGGCGCCCGGCACGTGACCGTCCTGATATTCCCACGGCTCGCGGACGTCCAGCAGGAAGGGCGCCGGCTCGGCCTTCAGTCGTTGCCGCAGCTGGGCGACGTCGATCCCCGGAACCTGGGCCACCCAGAAATCTTAGCCGCCGGGGCGCAAGCT
Source organism: Chloroflexota bacterium (assembly GCA_005889285.1). GTDB lineage: Bacteria > Chloroflexota > Dormibacteria > CF-121 > CF-121 > CF-13. Next base: position 3,469 of record VBFF01000096.1, on the reverse strand, counting down.
TCACCGGCCACCCCGCGTCGTTTTGACAGCGTGAGCAAGGGCCAGCAATACCTGCAATTCTTCGGCTCGGACGCGCTCAAGCGGCTGCACGGCTGCGCGGTCGCCGAAGCCGGCCGGGCCGCCGACAGCCCCTGCGAACGCCTCGCACTGCCACTCCGCCGGCCGGAAGTCGGCTTCGGAAACCCGCAGGCACCCATCGTCTTTATCAGCCCGAGCCCGCTGGATGCCGCGAGTGCCAGCAACGAGGCGTTCACCGAGTGGCTCGATCACGAAGCTGGGCTCGAGCACCACATGACGTCGGCTGCCCCACAGCCTTACTACCAATACGCGCGTGCCGTGCTGCTGAGCGCGCGGCGGCGGCTTGGCCAGAAATCCGAGAAGCACGACGTGATGGATCTCGCCTTCCACACCTGGGCGGTCCGCTGTCCAACGGCAAACCCGGACCTGGTGACCGATGACGCGTTGAACCAGTGCGTCGACCGCCACCTGCAGAGCCTGCTCGCCAGCATCAATCCGCAACTGGTCGTCGCCATGGGCGGTCCGCTGGCCCGCCATCTCTGGTGGCGGACGATGCAGACCTGGGATGGATGGGGCTCCATGACCACGCTGCACGGCCGCGTGCTCGACGTGAAGCTGGGCAATCGGACGGTGCCCGCCATCCTGAGCGTGCACCCCTTCCAGCGCGGCGTCGAACTCCACCCGGAGGTCATTGGGCGCGCCATCGGCGACCGCCTGAAGCCCGAGCAGTTCCAACCGCTAGAGTTGAAGGCCGCATGAGCACGCAGACGCCCACCGATCCGCGCTTCATCGAGAAAGAAGACGACAGTCACCTGCGCGAGCGGATGCAGAAGGCCGAGCAAGCCGCCCCGCTACGGCCGGGCGCGCTCTGCCCCCACTGTGGCGGTCACGCCTTCAAGCGAGCCGAACTCAAGGCGGGGACGCCCTGCCCCGCCTGCGGCAAGCAACCGCGCATGGCCGCCTAAACACCCTGGCGCCCTCCTAGTATTTGCGCGTGGAAACCGGGCTTCGAGGACGGCGCGCCCTGGTGACCGCCGGCAGCCGTGGTCTCGGGTTCGCCTCGGCTCGAGCGCTCGCCGCGGAAGGCTGCCGGGTGGTTATCTCCTCCAGCGATGCTCCCCGCATTGAGGCCGCAGCCGGGACCCTCCGCGACGAGGGCCATGACGTCGTAGCGCGGGTCGCCGATATCCGGCAGCCGGACCAGTGCCGCGACCTGGTCGCGTGGGCGGTTAGCTCGCTGGGTGGGCTCGAGGTGCTCGTCAACAACACCCGCGGGCCCATCCTCGGCACCGTCGCGGAGCTCGACGACCAGGCGTGGGTCGAGGCCTTCAACCTGGTGTTGATGAGCGCCGTTCGCCTGACGCGCGCCTCCCTACCGGCCCTGCGGCTTAAGGGAGGCGCCGTCGTCAACCTCACCTCGATCGCGGCGCACCAGCCCGTCGACAATCTCGTGCTCTCCAACGCCCTGCGTCCGGCGGTGGTCGCGATGGGCAAAACCCTCGCCAAGGAGGCCGCCCCCCAGGTTCGGGTGAATTCGATCCTCACAGGGCGCTTCGAGACCGATCGCATCCGGGAGGAGAACCGCCACCAGGCGATCACGCTCGGTGTTGACCCAACCGAGTACACGGCGCGCAGCATCGGCAACATCCCGCTCGGCCGCCACGGACGGCCGGAAGAGCTGGCGGCCGCGGTGGTCTTCCTGGCCGGCGACGCGGCCAGCTTTATCACCGGAACGACACTGGCGGTCGACGGCGGGGAGTATCGGGGCCTGTTCTAACTCAGGGCCAGCGTCCGGGGAAGGGCTCGACGGTGGGCTTGTCCGTCCAGTCCCGGCGAACCGGCGCGAAGACGTCGACCACCGACACGCCCTCGGCGCCGGCCTTGGCGGAGTGGGGAACCTGGCTCGCGATCGTGTAGGTCTCCCCCACCCGTAACTCGCGCGATTGGCCATCGACCACCATGGTTACCGAACCGCGGAGGACGAAGCCGACCTGCTCGTTCTCGTGTCGGTGCTCGGGAACCTGGACATTGGGGTCGATGTCGACGAACCCGATCGTGAGCCGTTCCCCGTTGACAACGCGGCCGAGCACCCCGTCCCAGATCCTTGTCGGCTTCAATTTCGCGACCGCTTGATACACGCTCACCGTCATCCTCCTTTCTTGTTTCGCGCTGCCATTTTCGTGCCAATTTCGCTGATCTTCTTGCGCAGGTCGGCCGGCGCCAGGACCTCGACGGCGTCGCCCCACCCCAGAATCCAGGGGGTAATCTCGACCGTTCCCGTCACGGTGACCGTCATGTTGACCGAGCCCTTTGGTCCGTCGCTCAGCCTCTGCGATGGATGCCAGATCGATTCCCTCACCCGCGCGGCCGCCGGCGGAAAGAAGCGCAGGCGCACCTCCACCGGTTCGCCCGAGTGGAAGATCCCCCAGGCGCCCGCGAGGTACTTATTGACGTCGAACTCCCCCGGGATCTGATAGGTCTCCACCATCGGCTCGGCGCGGGTGATGCGCTCCAGCTTGAAGGTGCGCATCTCGCGCAGTCCGCGATCGCGCGCCACCACGTAGCTGCTGTGCCCGATCAGCGAGGGCTCGAGGAAATAGGGTTCGATCTCGCGCGGCTTCACTTCGTGATTCGCGCTCGGGTACCAGATGCGGACCGCTTTGTGCCCCGCCCAGCTGAGCGCGACGGTCTGTAGAACGCGTGAGTACGTCGGGTTGGACGGACGATCGGCCATCTGGCGAACCGTGGCGTGGACGTACTCCGCGACCGGCGCGGGCAGGACCGCCGCCAGCTTGGTGAAGGCGTCGGCGACATCCGGATCGGCCTGGTCGCGATGGCGGTGCATCAGGCGCACCCCCATGAGCAGCGCCATCGCCTCGCGCAGGGTGAACTTGACGGGAGCCACGAAGTAGTTCGGGTCGATCGCGATCCGGCCGTTGTCCTCGTAGACGGGCACGTTCATCGCTTCGAGCGCCCGAATGTCGCGATAGGTGGTGCGCGGATTCACGCCGGTGCGGCGCGCGATCTCCCCGGTCGTCAACCCGTGGGGATTGCCCTGCAGCAGGGTCTGGATCTTGAGGATCCGGGCCCCGCGATCCCCCTTCTCGAACGAGCCCACTTCGTCGCTCAGTCTAGATGCTGTTATCGCGGCACCGGGCTGATTCGGAACAAATTCAGCCCAACCTTTATAATGGGCGCTGCTTTCGCGCTTGCTTATGCCATCGCGCCAGGCACAATTCGCGTGGTTACGGGGGATTTGTGGCCCTTCGCCTGCTCCATTTCGCTGACCTGCATCTCGATCGATCCTTCGCGAGTGAGCGCCTCTATGGCGTCGGCGCGCAGCGACGCCGCGAGGATCTTCGCGCCGCCCTCCAGCGGATCGTGGAACGCGCTCGGGAGGCGCAGGCCAACCTGATCACCTGCGGTGGCGATCTCTTCGAACACGATCACG